>JBKOVW010000186.1:0-3989 GCA_046724095.1 Actinomycetota bacterium
CGGGACCCGCGCCAGGCGGCTGCGTGCGATCGGAGGCGTCGGCTCGGGGCGCCCGTTCCGCGCGAGCCCGACTTCGTCGAGGCGCTCCGCGAGCTCGGCGCTGAACGACGTCCCGGGCTCGATGCCGATGTCCGCCGCGGCACGCGCAACCTCGCTGACGACCGCGTCGACGACGATCGTGCCGCCGGCCGCTTCCTCGAGCGCGGCGACGTACTGCTCGGCCACCCGGCCCAGGTCGTGCTCGTGGTGAACGTACGCGAGCGCGGCATCGCTCATCGCGAGCTGCGTCGGCTCGCTGGAGGCGAGCAGCTCGAGCGCCGCAGCAAGCGCCGGGACCTCGTCGTCGTCGACGGGGACTTTCAGCGCGACCGAGTCGGGCAGCTCCGAGAACCAGCCGAGGTCACTGACCGCGAGCGGCCGCCCGAGCGACAGCGCCCGGATCACGCTGCCGGACGTCTCGCCCATCGTCGGCGCACGAAGCGAGATGCATGCGTCGCACGCCGCCATCAGCGACCACAGCCGCTGTTCGTCGACGTAGTCGATCCGCTCGACCCCGTCGCCGACGAGGCGCGTCGCGTCGAAGCGCGGTGAGGCGCTGCCGACGAGCAGCAGCTTCGCGCGGGGATGGCGGCGACGCACCGCCGCGAACGCCTCGAGCAGCTGTGGGATTCGCTTGCTCGCATTGATGTGCCCGAAACAGCCGAAGAGCGGACGCCCTTCGACAGCGGCAGGTGCGACGTCGGGCATCGGCCAGGCGGGATGCGCGATCTGCCAGATCGGCCCTCCGTATGCGGCCTCGCGCGCCTGCTCCTCGACGTAATGCGAGTGGACAATCAGTCCCGTCGCCGAGCCGAGCACCTCGCCGGCGAGCGGGAACTCCTCCGGCCGCGTCTCCCAGGGCGGCGGCACGCGTCCGTCGAGCACCCCGTGCGCGAGCAGGCGCCCCGGCACGCCGGAGTCGCGCTCCATCGCGGCGAGATAGGCGGGGCCGTCCTTGCGGCCGATGGTCAGCCCGGCGACGAGGTGATGGAGGACGAAGTCGTGCAGCACGACGACCCCGGGCCGGCGCCTGAGCGCGTCGACGATCCAGCCATGCGACTCGGGATCGTTGCCGACGTGGTACAGCGCGATGTCGGCGGCGACCGGCCGGGTGCGGCCGCGCCGCACGACGTCGATGTCGATCAGCCGCTCGAGCGCTGGTAGGAGCAGCGCGGAGTAGTCGGCGATGCCGGACCGCTCGGGCGGGAGCGGCGAGTAGTACGCGACCCTCACGCGAGGAGACGCGCGATCGTCTCGTCCCAGGACACGCGGCGCGCGATCTCCTTCCCCGCGCGGCCCCATGCCTTCGCATCGTCGACGTGGGCGCGGAGCCACGAGCACGCCGCGGCGAGCGCGGCGGCGCGCGGCTCGCAGACCAGCCCGGTGCGGCGGTCGGCGACCACCTCGAGCGGGCCGCCGGAATCGGTCGTCGTGACAACGGGCTTCTCCGAGAGGAACGCCTCGTACGGGACCATCCCGAAGTCTTCGTCCACGGGCGCGTAGTAGACGGCGAGGCAGCGCGCGTAGAGACCGGCGAGCTCGTCTTCGTCTACGCGCCCCGTGAAGCGCGCACGACCGTCGAGACCGCGCTGCCGGGCTACGGACTCGAGCCGGTCGCGGTCGGGGCCGTCCCCGACGATGACGCAGTGGAGCGACGCGTCGGCCGCGAGCGCCTCGAGCAGCAGGTCGTGCCGCTTGGCGCGGTCGAGCCGGCCGACCGAGAGGACGAAATCGTCGTAGCTCTCCGTGCGATACGGGAGCTCCTGGGGCGGGTGCGGCATGACCTCGGCGTCGAGACCGGTCGAGCGCTTGATCCGCTCGGCGACGTTGCGTGACGTCGCGAAGAGCTTGTGCGCCTCGGCGAGCGCCACCTTGTCGAGGCGCTGCACGGCGCGGCGCGTCGCGCGGTCCTCCGCGCTCTCGCCGAACTGCCCGAGCTCGGTGCGGTCGAGCTCGTACGCCTGGCGGAACTGGTGGAGCAGCCAGACGACCTTCCGGGGATGGCGAACCGCGTACGAGGGGAACTTCGTCGCGATCACGAGGTCGATCGACCGCCCGTCGGACTCGCTCAGGTCCAGCAGCCGCCAGAGGAACGCCTGCGAGAGCACCCGCTCACCCGGATACCACTTGTACGGCACCGTGACGAGATCGGCCTCGTGGCCGCGCTCGCGCAGCTCTGCGACCAGGTCGTCGGCGAAGATCTCGGCACCGCCGCGCGCAAACGGCACCTGTGGAGCGCAGACCGCGATCCTCACCGTATGTCCTCTAGATGTACACGCGCGTGTTGCCGGGTCCCACCACGCCCGCCCACCGACACGTTAGGGCGAAAACCGTGACGTGTCTGTGACGCGGATGAAAACGTTGTGTGATTACGCATCGGCGGCGGTGCGCGCGACGAGGGCGTAGTCGAGCGGCGCGAACAGCAGCTCGTTCAGCCGGCGGACGTTGGCCGCGATCACAGGATCGTCGGGCTCGGTGAGGCGTTCCGCAGGCTCGTTCAGATAGCGCACCTCCGTGTCGGCGAAGCCGGACTGCCGCGCGAGCAGCTGCAGCGTCTCCGGGACGAGCGGCTGCGCGTGCGTGAGGTCGGCGAAGTAGTGGCGCAGCGCGAGCGGTGACAGCGGGTTGATCGTCTCGGCGATGAGGACGCCGCCTGGCCGAAGCTTCCGGGCCGCGAGCTCGAGCGAGCGCACCAGGACGCCGGGGGGCAGATGCTCGACCACCTGGCCCATGAAGATCCCGCCGAGCGAGCCGTCGTCCACGCGCTCCAGGTGCTCGACGAGGTCGGCCTGCTCGACGTCGAGGCCCTCGCCGCGCGCGTACGCGACCATGTCCGCGTCGGCGTCGATGCCGCGCGCCTCGACGCCCGCCTCGCGCAGCAGCTGGAGGAGCTCGCCGCGGCCGCAGCCGATGTCGAGCACCGGCGCCGCCTCGCGAAAGTCCTCGACGTAGCGCCGCTGGCGCTCGCGGATCGCCTCGACACTACCGCGCATGCGGCTCTCGAACGCGAAGTAGTCCGGCAGCGCCGCTGCTGCGGGCTGCGAAGCCACCGTCGCCGGCGGCGCAGCGGCGACACCGGCTCCTCCGCGCCGCTCCACGCGCGTCAGCCGCTCCTCCAGCTCGCGGAGCAGCTGCCGGGCGCGCTCGTTCGACGCGGCCGCGGCGTCGGCGCGCTCGGACAGCGCGTCGACGAGCTTGAGCACGGCGCTGTTGTAGACGCGCTGGTCGGCGGCGAGCGGCTCGACGTACCAACGCATGAGCTTGCGCAGGATCCGCTTGACGAGGCCCTTCGGCCCGCCGCCCGCCTCGCGCTCGGCGGTGACCGGCCAGAACCGCTCGGCGAGCGCCCGCGTCGCAGCAAACTCGGACTCCGCGCCGCCCCCGCTGCCCGCCCCGCGCCGCAGCTCCTCGCGAAGGCGCTCGAAGAGGTCTGCGACGTCGAGATCGTCCGGCGCGGAAATGCCTGCAGGCGCCGGGTTTTTCGCTTCCGGCCCGGACATTCAGGGGATTGTACGGTGCGCGTCTGTCAGTGGAGCGCGCGCACGTAGTGCCATGCCTGCGCGAGGCCGAGCTCGCGCATCGCGACGAGCAGGAGCGCATACAGGGCCAGTCCGGCGGCGGCCGCCGGCACCGCGCTGAGCACGAGCGAAGCGCCGCCGAAGGCGAGCGCTGTCGCTGCGCCGACGAGCAGCGACAGCCGCGCGAGGCCGACCACCGACAGCGTCAGCATCCGCAAGGACAGCGACGCCATCAGACCGACGACGAGGAGCAGCGCGGCGACGCCGAGCGCCACGGTCACGCCCGTCAGCCCCCACAGCGTCCGCCCGGCGATCGAGACCGGGATGTCGACCAGCAGCGCGGCGACCGCGAGCGGCACCAACCAGCGCGTCCGGTGCATCACGAACATCAGCGGATATGTGATCGAGAAAGCGGCGCTCGCGATCATCCAC
>JBKOVW010000282.1:0-6707 GCA_046724095.1 Actinomycetota bacterium
GCGCACATCCAGCTGTACGCGCTCACTCGGCTGAGCTTCTCGGGCGCGATCGCACGCTGCACGCCGGTCTCGAAGATGATCGACCCGAGCGAGAACGAGAACCCGGCGATCACCGCTGCTGCGGCGATCAGCACGAACGACGCACGGGCCGCGAGCAGGATGCTCTGCACGGACGTCAGCGCGAAGATCGCGCCGACGACGACCCACGGGCGGCCGGGTCTCACGCGCAGGCCGACGAGCGCGCCGCCGAGCGCGCCGATCCCTTCGCCTGCGACGACCGTTCCCCACGCACCGGCGCCGCCGAGCGACTGCTTCGCGATGTACGGCCCGAGGACGAAGAACGGCGCATACGTGATCAGGAAGTACGCAGCGATCCAGACGTTCAGCAGCCATACCCACGTGTGCTCCGTCCACGCGCGCCAGCCGTCGCGCAGCTCGGCGAAGAAGTTCGGCGTCGCCGCGGCTCGTGCGCACGCCGGCAACCGGATCCCGAAGAGCAGCAGCGCGCTCGCCGCGTACGTCCTGCGTCGACGAGCAGCGCCGTGCCGGGGCCGATCGTCGCCACGATCGCACCGCCGGTCGCGGCGCCGAGCGGCGAGGTCGGAGCTCACCATCACGAGCCGGCGCGGCAGCCGGTCGGCGACGACACCCGCGACGAGCAGGGTGGACACCTGCGCGACCGTCCAGCACGCGAAGGCGATGCCGGTGTCGGTTGCCGAGCCCGTCAGGTCGAGGACCGCGAACGCGACCGCGATCGGCGCGAGGTACGGGCCGAAATAGGAGATCGCGCGCGCGCCGAAGAGGAGCGCGAAGTTACGGCCCACGTCGCTTGTCCCAGTAGCGCTTCAGTCCCGCATACGACTGCCAGAAGGGCATCGCACGGTCGTAACTCTCGTCCACGCCCCTGCCCACAATTTCCGCGAACTCGCTTTCGCTGACGCCCTCGAGCGCCACCCACTCCTCGAGGCGGAGCCGCAGCTCGCCGAGGTGCCGTTCGACGTCGTCCGCCACGCCGAAGTGGACGAGCGCGAGACGCGCCGGCGCGCGGCGCTCGATCTGCTCCAGCGTGCGCAGCCAAGTCTCGAGGTCGAACTCGGGCGGCGGCGTGGGCGGGAGGACGGTGCTGTGCGGCTGAATGCGCACGCCCGCGGCGTCGCCCGCGTAGAGCGTTCCGGCGTCGTCGAGGTACGAGACGTGGTGGCTCGCGTGCCCCGGCGTCGGGAAGCACTCGAGGCCCAGGACACGCTCGCCGACGACGCGCACGTTGTCCTCGGGCACGGGCGCCAGCTCGCCCCAGAGGTCGTCGAACGTGTCGCCGTACAGCCGTCGCGCGCTGGCCTCGAGCCGGCTCGGATCGATGATGTGCGGCGCCCCGATCTCCGACACGTGGACTTGCAGCTCCGGGTGCTCGCGGACCAGCACGCCGGCGGCGCCCGCGTGGTCGAGATGGATGTGTGAGAGCAGCAGATGGCGCACGTCCTGCAGCTCGAGCCCGCGAGAGCGGAGCCCCTGCTTCAGCGCCTCGATGCAGGTCGTCGGTCCGCAGTCGAAGACCGCCGGCCCGTCGTCCGTGTCGAGCACGTACGAGCCGATGACGCGCTCGGCGCCGCCGTGGTGAAGGTCGAGCGGATCTGGGGGCATGTGCCCCCGGATCCTCGCATCGTCGGTTACGGAAGGAAGCGGCGGACGATCGCCAGCGCGATGGACACGGAGTGCCGATGCCCCGGAGCAGCCTTCGGCAGGCCCGCCTTCACCAGCATCTCCTTCAGCTGCAGTGCGCCGCGGTACCAGCCGCCGACCGTGCGCTGGTCGCCCCAGAACGGCTGTCCCGGCCGCATGTACGTGACCGGTCCGCCGGCTGCATACGGGTACAGGTCCTGCTCGAGCGTCGCGAGCGTCGGCCCGGGCACCGTGTAGGCGACCAGGTAGCGCGGCCCGAGCGAGCCCGGCTCCTGGCGGAGCAGCGGGCTGGGCGACTGGCCGAACGTCTCCGCGAAGAAGCCGCCGTCTTCCACGAGCACGCCGAGCGCGGTCGACGTGTTGCCTTCCCCGACTCCCGAGATCGTCAGCGGAGAGCTCAGGCCGGGGCCGGTGATCTTCGCCTCCGACGGCCCCTTCGCCGCGGCAGCCCCGGGGAGGAGGAGCGCAAGCGCCGCCACGAGCACCAGCAGGAGTCTCTTCATGTGAGCTCTACACCGACTGGCGCGCTGCGGTTCCGCTGCGCACGAGCGCCGCCTCGAGATCGGCGACGAGGTCGTCGGCGGACTCGAGCCCCACGGAGAGGCGGATCAGGTTCCGCGGCGCCGCGAACGGTGCGTCCGCCGTCGACGCGTGCGTCATGCGTGCGGGATGCTCGATCAGGCTCTCGACGCCGCCGAGCGACTCGGCAAGCTTGAAGACCTTCGTGCGCGCGGAGAGCGCGACCGCCTCCTCCTCGGTCTCGACGAGGAAGGAGATCATTCCGCCGAAGTCGCGCATCTGCTTCGCCGCGACCCTATGGCCGGGGTGTGTCGGCAGGCCGGGGTAGAGGACCTGCTCGACGAGCGGGTGGCGCGCGAGCCACACCGCGACGACATGTGCGTTCTCGCAGTGCTGCCGCATCCGCACGGCGAGCGTCTTGATCCCGCGCAGGACGAGCCAGCAGTCGAACGGGCCGGGCACGGCGCCGAGCGACTTCTGCAGGAACTGCAGGCGCTCGGCGATCGTCGGGTCGTTCGTCGCTGCGAAGCCGCCGACGACGTCGGAATGCCCGCCGAGATACTTCGTGGTCGAGTGCACGACGATGTCGGCGCCGAGCTCGAGCGGCCGCTGCAGGTACGGCGTCGCAAACGTGTTGTCGACGACGACGAGCGCGCCTGCGGCGTGCGCGGCCTCGGCCGCGGCGCGGATGTCGATCACGTTCAGCAACGGGTTCGTGGGCGTCTCGAGCCACACGATCCGCGTGCGCTCGTCGAGGTGCTCGGCCAGATTGGCGCCGATCTCGGACGCCGCGAGCCACGTGAACTCGTAGCCTTTCGGCTCGTAGACCTGCGAGAACATCCGGTAGACGCCGCCGTAGACGTCGTTGACGGCTACGACGCGGTCGCCGGGCGAGACGAGATGCATGATCGTCGTGACAGCGCCGAGGCCGGACGAGAACGCGAGCCCGTGCTCGGCCGACTCGAGCGAGGCCAGGCACAGTTGCAGCGCCGTCCGCGTCGGGTTCGCAACGCGCGCGTAGTCGTAGCCCTTGTGCTCGCCGACCGCCTCCTGGACATACGTCGACGTCTGGTAGATCGGAACCGTGACCGCGCCGGTGGCCGGATCCGGCTCCTGTCCTTCGTGGATCGCTCGCGTCTCGAAGTCCACTAGGGCTCGATGCTAGCGGCGCCGACGAAGCGCGCGAGGTCGCGCAGCGGCCTGTCGAGCGCAACCGGCTTGACGCCCGGCTCCCAGTGCACCGAGTTGACGCGCAACACTCTCGCCTTCCGGTCGAAGACCGGATCGATCCGGCCGATCAGCCTGTCGCCTCTGAGGATCGGCAGCACGTAGTACCCGTACTGCCGCTTCGCCTTCGGGACGTACATCTCGAGCCGGTAGAAGAACCCGAACAGTGCCTCGGCGCGCTCGCGGTCGTGGATCAGTCGGTCGAAGGGCGACAGGAACGTCGTCCGCAGCGGCACGCGTCCGTCCGTGGCGTCGGGATGGGCGCGCCACTCGCCCCGTTCGAAGCGGACGCCCAGAGCGCGCCAGCGCTTCTCTTCGAGCAGCTTCCGTGCCTCGGGCCACGAGATCTTGTCGACGGGCGGATACCAGCGCTCGGCCAGGTCCCAGAGCCGCTGCTTGCCCCGCCGGCCGACGATCGCGACGATGCCCCGGCCTTCGAGGAGCTCGAGCATGAGGGTCACCTTGCGGCTGCCCCACCAGTCGTGCGGATCGCGCGAGATCATGAGGTCGGCCTCGATCTCGCGGGAGAGCAGCGGACCGTGCTGCTCCAGCTCGCGCAAAACGTGGCGCTTGAAACGGGCGTTCGTCTTCAGGAACTCGATGCCGCGCTGTTCGTACATCTTGTTGCCGCGCTTGCGCTTCATCTGCGCCATGAGCAGCGGCAGGTCCTCGATCGGGCGGATGAACGCGCCGAACTCGAACAGCTTGCGCTCCTGCCACAGCAGCCGATCGAGCTCGGCCGTGCTGAAGTCGCCGAGCCGGCTCCAGAGGACGAGTTGCTGCGGCGGGGCGATGCTCGAGATCGGGTCGATCTGGAGGAAGCCCAGCCGTCGCACCGTTTCGAGCACCGACGTCGCGCTGCCGTCGAGCAGCTGGGCCCGCACGGCGATCCGCCGCGCTTCTGCAAGGCTGACAGACTTGGACTTCACGGAGTTCACACTCTCGCAGTTGCCTACGGCGCCGCAGCGCGTGCTCGAGATCGGCTGCGGCGAAGAGGGAGGCGTGGCTCCCGCGCTTGCGCGCGCCGGCCACGACGTGCTGGCGATCGACCCGGAGGCGCCGGAGGGGCCGCTGTACCGGCAGATCACGCTCGAGGAGCTCGACGATCCCGGCCCGTTTGACGCAGTCGTCGCCGGCCGCGTGCTGCATCACGTGAATCCCCTCGGGCCCGCGCTCGACAAGATCGTGCGGCTGGCGCCGCTGCTCGTCGTCGACGAGTTCGCGTGGAATCACATGGACGAGCCGACGATCGACTGGTACGAAAGCCAGCACCGGCTGCTCGTCGCCGCCGGCCGCCCGCCGAAAGGGCCGCCGGACATGAAGCAGTGGCACGAGCGCCACCGCGACCTCCATCCGTACGAGATGCTCCGCGCGGAGCTCGACGCGCGGTTCGACGTGGAGCTCTTCGAGTGGCGTCCCTACTTCTACCTCTGGCTCGACGGCCCCGCGAGCGAGGAGCTCGAGGCGGCGCTGATCGACGCCGGCGCGATCAGGCCGATCGGCTTTCGCTACGTCGGCAGGACGAGGTCGAAGCGCGTGCCGACTGCGTCGGCGTCGTAGACGAGGTCGCCGCCGTGCGCGCGGGCGTAGAGGCGCGCGATCGAGAGACCGAGGCCGGCTCCCGTCCCCGACTGGCGGGCTGCGTCGCTGCGCTGGAAGCGGTCGAAGAGGTTCGGCACGAACTCGGGGTCGATGCCCTCGCCGTTGTCGTGGACGGACACGCGCAGATGGGAGCCGTTCTGGAGTGAGGTGATGCGAACGGGCGGCGCGCCGTAGCGGATCGCATTCGTGACGAGGTTCCCGATCGCACGCTCGAGCACCGTCCGGTCGGCGATGACGGCCTGGTCCTCGGGCACGTCGATCACGACATCGCCCTCCTGGCCGAGCGCGCTGAGGTGCACGATGTGCTCGAGCTCCGCCCTGAGCGCGAGCGGCTCAGGGCTCACGCGAATCGATGACGCATCGAGTCGCGACATGTCGAGCAGCTGCTCGACGAGCCGGCTCATGCGCTCGGCCTGCGTGGAAAGCGTCTGCTGAAGCTCTCTCGCCTGCTCCGCCGGGAACTCGCGATGCACGAGCGTGACGGCCAACCCGTACACGGTCGCCGCGGGTGTCCGCAGCTCGTGCGCTGCGAGCGCGACGAAGTCGCGCTGGAGCTCCGTCAGGCGGACGACCTCCTCGTAGGCCAGCGCGTGGTCAATTGCGATGGCCGCCCGCGCCGCCACGACGCGCAGCAGTTCGACGTCCTCCGGCGTGAAATCCCGCGGTGTCAGCGTGCCGACGTGAACGACGCCGAGCACCCGATCGCCGACGAGCAGCGGCGCTCCGAGCATCGACTTGACGCCCTTTTCCCGAAGGATCGGATTGAGCACGTAGGAGTGGTCGACGTCCGGAATGAAGACGACATCGCGCGTTGCCGCCACGCGTCCCGCGAATCCCTTCCCGAAAGGGATGCGGGTGCCGCGCTCGACCTCTTCCTCCAGGCCTTTGGCGGCTCGTGCCACGAGCTCGTCGTGCTCGGTGTCGAGCATCAGCAGGGCCGACGTGTCGGCTTCGAGCGCGTCGCGAATACGCTCGAGCAGCTCGTCGAGGAGCTCGTCGAGCGAAAGATGCGCTAACGCCGCGTCCGTGACGGCCTGCAGCTTCCGCAGAGCCGCCGTGGACGGCCCCTGGCCGGGCGTTCCCACGCCCGCATGGTAGTGACGGCCCGGGGCTAGAGGACGCTCGCGACCTGCTCGGCCCGCGACTCCCGATAGGACGGCCCGAGCGAGCCCTCCAGCTTCGTCTCGAGCTGACCGTCGGCGGCCAGCTCCTCGACGATGTCGGCCCCGCCGATCAGCTCCCCGTTCACGAACACCTGGGGGATCGTCGGCCAGCCGGAGATCGCCGACAGCTCCTGCCGGATCGCCGGGTCGGGAAGGATGTCGACGGCCGTCACGGGTGAGCCGGCCTGTCGCAGCGCTCGCAGCGCGCGGTCGGAGTTCCCGCACATCACGAATTGCGGCGTGCCCTTCATGAAGAGGGCGACGGGCTCGTTGTCGATCACGTCCTGGATGCGCTGCCGTAAATCGCTCATTCGGTTCCTTTCGTCTTGATCCGTAGCTCGTGGATGGTCCCGTCGCGCAGCGGCCCGGCCAGCGCGTCGTTGACGAGCCGGTGCTGCTCGAGCAGCGACAGCCCGTCGAAGCGCGGGGTCGCGACGATGACCTGGAAGTGGTCGCCGCCTCCGGTGCGGTCCTCGACGCGCACCTCCGTGGCATCGGGGAACGCGTCTTGCAGCA
>JBKOVW010000037.1:0-7356 GCA_046724095.1 Actinomycetota bacterium
GAGGACGAGCTCGCCAAGGCGAAGAGCTTTGCGAAGGGACGCTTCGTTCTCCAGCTCGAGACGTCGCAGGGGCTGGTCATGTTCGGCCTCCGCCGCGAGGTGCTCGAGAGCAGGACGCCCGATCCAGAGGAGATCATGGCCGAGCTCGGCAAGGTGACGGCCGAGGACGTCCAGCGCGTCGCCCGCGACCTGATCGACGGGCGCGGGATCAACCTGGCAGTGATCGGGCCGTTCGACGACCCGGCCAGGTTTGAGAAACTGCTCGCGTGACGCGGGCGCTCGTGCTGGCCACAGCCGTCGTCGTCGTCGCGACTGCAGGCTGCGGCAGCGGCGGGAGCAAGTCGTCGGTCGCGACGACGACCGTCACGAAGACGCTCACCGCGACGAACCCGACGGGGACCGCTGCGGGCGTCACCGTGACGACGCACGGCCGCTTCAGGTATCCCGCCGCGGTGACGGAGAACTACATGCGCAGCTGCATGAAGAACAACGTCACGCAGGCCTACTGCGCATGCACGCTCGACAAGCTGTCCAACACCGTCTCGACCGCGGACTTCGCGCGCATCGGGTTATCCGGCGGCCGCATCCCACCGCGCATGCGCCGGCTGATCCGCCGCGCGGCAATAGCCTGCGCGGACAAGCTCTAGGGACATGTCCAGGGCCTGGCCCTGGACATGTCCCGCCTAGTCTTCACGCGTTTCGGTGGTGGCCCGGCCCTCGGACTCCCAGACCTCCTCCCAGTCGCGCTCGTAGATCTCCGGCTGCGCGTTGGTGTCGATTGTGTTCGTCACGGCGTCAGGTCGTACGGATAGTCGGTGATCACGTCGTAGCCGTCGTCGGTGACGAGCACGATGTCCTCGAGGCGGAGGCCCCCGTAGCCCGAGCGGTAGAGACCCGGCTCGATCGTGATCACGTCGCCGGGAACGAGGTCCTGCCCCGACCGGCCCATCGACGGCAGCTCGTGCACCTCGAGCCCGACCCCGTGGCCCAGGGAATGAAAGAAACCGTCCTCGAGGACCTCGCCCGGCTCCTTGCTCAACTGGGTCTTGTAGCCGGCCTCCTGGAACTGGTCGCACACCTGCTCGAAGAGCGTGCGCCCGTTGACGCCGGGCTTGACCCCGGCGGTCGAAGTCTCGAGCGCCCGCTTGACGAGCGCGTACCACTCCTTCACCTCGTCCGACGGCTCTCCGACGACGTACGTACGCGTCATGTCCGAGTAGCAGCCGGTCGCCTTGTCGCGCGGGAAGAGGTCGAACACGATCGGCTCGTTCGGCGCGATCTGCCCGGAGCCCATGTTGTGGCCGACGGCGGTCTGAGAGCCGTGCGAGACGATCATGTCGCTGCCCTCGACCTCGTGATCGGCGAAGACGTCCTCGATCAAGCGCTTGATCCGCTCGCAGGTCAGCGGCTCGCCGTCGATCTCCAGCCCGGCGCCGTTCGGCTGCGCCTTGCGCAAGAGCTCACGCGAGGCGTCGAGCGCCGCCTCGCAGGCGCGCTGCGCACGCCGGATGCCGGCGATCTCCGTCGCGGTCTTCGAGCGGCGCCGGTTGTCGAACAGGTCGCGCTCGACGGTGACCTCGACGCCGTTCGCGCGCAGGTGGTCGGCATGCCCGAGCGGGAACGACGGCGGCACGAGCGCATGCGCGATTCCCAGCTCGCGGCAGCCGCGCACGGCGATCTCGAGCTCGACCTCCCACCCCTTCAGCCCCTGCGCGAACAGCTCGTCGGCGCCGAGCTGCTCCAGCGCCAGAATCTCCAGGTCGGGCGCGTCCTCGCGTACGCGCGGGATCTCGAGCGAGTGGAGAATCACGACGCGCCGCCCGTCCTTCTCCGCGTAGAGGAATGCGTCCGGGATCAGCACCGGCACCTCGTGGCGGAGCTCCGGCGAGCGCATCGTGTCGCCGTAGATCAGGACGTCGGGCACGCGCGGGATCCTACCCAGCGATTAGCGCGCGGTTAGAGCGGTCCGCGAAAACGCGACTAGCTCGTCGGACGCTTCAGGGGACCGGCGTTCGCGTCTGGCGAGGGAGGCGGCCCGCCCAAGCGGCCTTGGGCGGGCCGCCGTACATAGACTCAAGGCGTGGACGACCCGCTGCAGCGTGCTCAGCAACTGATGACTCAGTGGGACGACGAGCTTCGCCGCGAGCTTCCCGAGGGCGCCGACATCTTCGACGCGCACACCCATCTCGGGACCGACATCGACGGGATGGTCGGCATCTACGACGACCTGCTCCGCGGCATGGAGACGTACGGGATCTCCCGCTGCTTCATGTTCTGCCTGGACGAGCCCGACCGGCATCCGGGCTTCCGCGCCGGCAACGACCGGACGCTCGCCTACGCCGAGCGCTCGGGCGGCAAGCTGATCCCCTTCGTCCGCCTCGACCTGGCGGAGGACCCGATCGGCGAGGCGACGCGGTGCCTCGACCTCGGCGCGAAGGGCATCAAGCTGCACCCGCGCGCGCAGAAGTTCCTCTTGAACGACGAGCGCCTCTCGCCGATCTTCGAGCTCTCAGCCGACCGGAACGTGCCGGTGCTGATTCACGGCGGCCGCGGGCTGCCGCCGATCGCCGACGACCTCGCGCGTGTCGTGAACCGCTACCCCAAGGCGCGGCTGATCGTCGCCCACGCCGGCATCGCCGACCTCGCGGCGCTCGCCGACCGCCTCGGCGGGAAGGCAGGCGTCTTCTTCGACACGTCAGTCTGGAGCGCGCTCGACCTGCTCGGGCTGTACCGCCTGGTAGGCCCGGAGCAGGTCGTCTACGCGTCCGATTACCCGTACGGCCAGCAGCCGGCGTCGCTGTTGATCTCGCTGCGTACGGCCCGCCTGGCGGGCCTCGCCGACGACCAGGTGCGCGACGTCCTCGCGGGGAACGCCGGCCTGATCGCAGCCGGAGAGCCACCACGTGAGCCTTCGGCGCCAAAGGGAATAGAGACCTTTTCGCAGCCGATGAGCCTTGCCCGCATCCACCAGTACCTCTCGATGGCCACGCCGCTCCTGTGGACACGGCAGCCCGACCGCGTCGGCGTGCTCGGGCTCGCTCTCAACGCCACGGACGACCGCGCGAACGGGCACCGCGAGGAGCTCGACCAGATCCGCGAGCTGCTGCTGGCGGCCCGCGACATGTGGCGCGTCCTCCCCGAGGAGGGCGACGAGAAGGACCGCGTTGCGCACATCCGAGCGACCTTCAGGCTCATCCACCTTGCCGACATCGTGGCGGTGACGACCCCTGCCTGAGCTCCGGATCAACGGCGAGACGTACGAGGTCGACGCTCGCGTCGGCCGCTCGCTCGCGCAGGTCCTGCGCGAGGACCTCGGGCTCACCGGCACCAAGGTCGCGTGCGGCGAGGGTCATTGCGGCGCGTGCACGGTCATGCTCGACGGCGTGCCGACGCTCTCGTGCATCACGCTCGTGCACACCGTCGACGGCCGCGAGGTGACGACGATCGAAGGCCTGCGCGACCATCCGCTCGTGCATGCGTTCGTGCGCACGGATGCCGTGCAATGCGGCTTCTGCACGCCGGGCCAGATCGTCTCCGCTGCTGCGCTCGTCGCGGCGAACCCGACGCCGTCGAAGGACGAGATTCGGCATGCGATGTCCGGGAACCTCTGCCGCTGCGGCACCTACCCCAAGATCGAGGAGGCCATAACCACTTGGCAAGGCTGATCCGCACCGAGAAGGAAGTCGAAGGCCGCTACGAGGACGTCTGGATCGTCGTCGAGGAGGACGCGCTCGACCAGTGGCCCGAGGGGCCGCTCACGACCGTCGGGCAGGCGGTGCCGCGCGTCGACGGGCTCGACCGCGCCCGCGGGCAGATCCAGTACACCGCCGACGTCCGGCTACCGGGGATGCTGCAGACGGCCGTGCTGCGCAGCCCTTACGCGCGCGCGCGTGTAACAGGAATCGATCTGGAGGCGGCGAGCGCGGCGCGCGGCGTGCGGGGAGTGCTCGGCCCCGGCGAGCTCGAGGTGCTGAAGGAGGAGCCCGGCTACGTCGGCCAGGCCGTCGCCGCCGTCGCGGCGGAGACGTTCGGACAGGCAGAGGCCGCCCTGGCGCAGCTGAACGTGCAGTGGGACGTGCTCGACCCGCTGCTCGATCCCGACGAGGCGGTCCGCCAGGAGTCGTTCGTCTCCGACGTCAAGACGTACGAGCGCGGCGAGTTCGAGCGCGGCGTGACCGAAGGCGACGTCGTCGTCGAGGCGGAGTACCGCACGCAAGTCGTCGTGCACAACTCGATGGAGACGCACCAGGCCGTCTGCCACTGGGAGGACGACGGCATCACCGTCTACATCTCGACGCAGTACATCTGGGGCATCCGCGACTCGGTCGCCGACCACCTCGGCCTGCCGCCCGACAAGGTGCGCGTCGTCTGCCACGCCATGGGCGGCGGCTTCGGCTCGAAGAACAGCCCCGGCGACTACACGCCGATTGCGGCCGAACTGGCGAAGCGCACGGGGCGCCCCGTCAAATGCGCGCTCACGCGCCGCGAGGAGAACATCGCCGCCGGCAATCGCAACGCGACGATCCAGCGGCTGAAAGCGGCCGCGAAGTCCGACGGCACCCTGACGGCGCTCGGCGGCGAGTTCGTCAACGCAATCGGCTTCTCCGGCTGGTCCGCGTCGACGGAAGGGCCGATGAAGATGCTGTACGCGTGCGAGAACGTGCGCACGATTCAGTACCCGGCCAAGCTGAACCTGCCGCCGATGGCCGCGTTCCGCGCGCCCGGCTTCGTGGAGGGGACGTTCGCGCTCGAGTGCCTGCTCGACGAGCTCGCAGCGAAGCTCGACATCGACCCGCTCGAGCTGCGCCGCCGGAACTACGCGAGCTCCGACCGCGTCGAGGACCGTCCGTTCTCGTCCAAGAACCTCGAGGAGTGCTACCGCCGCGCCGAGCCGCACTGGGCGAAGCGCGACGCGGTGCGCGCGCGCAGCGAGGGGCCGTGGAAGCACGGCATCGGCCTTGCATCGCAGATCTGGTACGGCGGCGGCGGACCGCCCTCGTACGCCTGGATCCGCCTCGGCGCCGACGGCCGCGCACAGGTCGTCACGGCGATGCAGGACATCGGCACCGGAACCCGCACGGCGATGGCCCAGATCGCGGCGGAGGAGCTGGGCATCCCCGTCGAGCACGTGCAGGTTTCGCTCGGCGACTCTGCCCGCGGCCCGTTCGCTTCGATCTCCGCCGGCTCGTCGACGATCCCGTCGATGGGACCCGCGGTACGCTCGGCGGCCGCGGACGCGAAGCGCCAGCTGATCGAGATCGCCGCGCAGCGCTTCCATCTCGAGGAGCGCGTGCTCGACGTCAAGGACGGCCAGATCGTCTCCTCCGACGGCAGCTCCTGGCCGCTGACCGAGATCACGGGCCTGCTCGAGGACGGGCAGATCCTCGGCAAGGGCGCCCGCGGGCCGAACCCGGCTGGGATGCAGGTGCTCACGTTCGGCGTGCAGGTGGCAGAGGTGGCCGTCGACGTCGAGACCGGCGAGGTCCGCGTCGACAAGATCGTCGCGATCCACGACGTCGGCCGCGTGATCAACAAGCTCGGCGCATCGAGCCAGGTCGAGGGCGGGATCATTCAGGGCATCGGCCACACGCTCTCGGAGGAGCGGATCGTCGACCCCGCGACCGGCTCGATCCTCAACCGCACGCTCGACGCGTACAAGCTGCCGACCATCGCCGATGTGCCGGAGATCGTCACCGACCTCGTCGACATCCCTGACCCGCACCTGACGAACCTCGGCGCGAAGGGCCTCGGCGAGCCGCCGATCGTGCCGACGGCCGCCGCGATCGCGAACGCGATCCGCGACGCGACCGGCGCCAACGTCCGCTCGCTGCCGATCTCGCGCGAGGAGATGCTCAGGGCGCTGCGGGAAGCCGCGCAACGGGAGAAGGAGCGCCGTGGAGCTCCTGCGGCCGTCTAGCGCCGACGAGGCGGCGGCCGCCCTCGGCAACGGGTCGGTCGCCCTGGCGGGCGGCACTGAGCTGGTCCCGCTCATGCGCGACGGGCTCCTGCACGCGGAGACACTCGTGCAGGTCACGGAGGCGGTCCCGCGCGGGATCACGGGCACGCAGATCGGGGCCGGCACGACGCTCGCGGAGCTCGAGGGCGATCCACAGGTCCCGCAGGCGCTGCGCGAGGCGTGCTCGCTGGCGGCCTCGCCGCAGCTCCGCGCGATGGGGACGGTCGGCGGCAACCTGCTGCAGGCGACCCGCTGCTGGTACTGGCGGCTCGGGTTCGATTGCTGGCTGCACGGCGGCGAGCGCTGCCTCGCGAAGGACGGCGCACACCGCGAGCACGCGATTTTCGGCAACGACCTCTGCGCGTCGGCGCATCCGTCCGACGTCGCCGCGGCGCTGCTCGCACTCGGCGCGACCGTCCGCACGAGCCGGCGGGAGCTCGCGCTCGCCGAGCTCTACCGGCTGCCGACGGCGGACGACCGGAGCACGACGACCCTCGCGCGCGACGAGCTCATCCTCGAGCTCGACGTCCCGGAGCCGGACGCGTCGACGTACCTGAAGGCGATGGACCGCCGGAAGTGGGCCTTCCCGCTGGTCGGCGCCGCCGCCGTCCGGACGGGCGGCGCGATTCGAATCGCGCTCGCCGGAGTAGCTCCGATCCCCTGGACACTCGACGGAGCCGCAGCACTCGACGACGCCACGCCCCTTCCGGGCACGGCCTACAAGGTCGAGATCGCGCGCGCTCTCGTCCGCCGCGCGGTCGAATCGCTGGGCGGATCATCGGCCTCCTCCTAGTCGCCGCGGCGGCCACCGTCGCAACGGCGCAGGGGTCGCCGAGCCCGCGACTCCGCGCGCAGCCGTCCAGGAGCCCGCCGATCGCTGTCCGGTGCCGGAGCGATATGGCGCGGCGTTCACCCGCGCTGCCCTCGACACCGACCTGCCGGTGCCGATGCTCGTCGCAGTCGCTCAGGTCGAGTCGCAGATGACGCCGGCCGCACGCTCCAGCGCCGATGCGCGAGGACTGCTGCAAGTGCTGCCGTCGACGGCTGCGGCGTTGCGGCTCGACGTCGACCGGCCGGCGGCGAACGTCCTGGCCGGCGCGCGCTACCTGAAAGCAGCTGCTCGACGAGTTCCACTCGACGGACCTCGCGCTCGCCGCGTAGAACGCCGGCCCGACGGCCGTCGCCCATGCCGGCGGCGCGCCGACGCAGGAGACGCTGGAGTACGTCGCTAACGTGACGTCGCTGTGGCGCCGATTGCTCGACTGTCGCTGATCCTCGCCGTGCTCGCGCTCGCCGCGTGCGGCGGCGGGAGCGCGAAGAAGAGCAGCTGCCGGGCTCCGCTGCTCGATGCGACGAAGCCGCACACGGTCAACGCGGTGACGAACTACGGCGGCTTCCAG
>JBKOVW010000133.1:0-3438 GCA_046724095.1 Actinomycetota bacterium
CAATACACGGCATCGACACTCTCGTCAGCGAGCGGGAGCGCTTCTGCGCCGGCGTCAATCGCCTCGGCGCCGGGGACGAGAGCCGTCAGCAATTCACGCATCCCGTCCAGCGGCTCGACGGCGATGACCCTCTGAAACCGCCCCACGAGCAGTCGCGTCAACTTGCCTGTCCCCGCACCGAGGTCGACGACGGTTGCGGTCGAAGGAACAGAAGCGATGTCGACCGCTTCGGGCGGCCAGCCTGGTCGCCCGCGCTCGTAGTGCGCTGCCGTGTGATCGAAACTCTGCGCAAGTGCACGATCGGACATGGCGTCGGCCGAAGCGTATCCCCGCATCGGTACCACGAGATATCTAGTGTGGGGCCGGTGTCGCCGTTTGATTCGGAGCTTCGCGAGTGTCTGGAGGTCGTTCTCGGCAGCACTCCTCCGGAGCCCGACCATGAGCCGCTCGTGTTCTTCAGGCAATGGCTCGCCCAACGGAATCTCGGATTGGTTCCGATCGCGAATGCGAGCGAGTTCGATTGGCCCGGTCATTGGCTGGCGCGAGCTCGAGCCGCTGACGGCGACCACGCGATCGTGATGTTCGGTTCCCCATCGGGAGCGTTGCACGATCCGACGGGTGCACTTGCGAGCGGCGGGACGATCGAGGAGGGATGGCTGCTCGCGCGGCTGGACGTGCGCCTGCCGATCGAAGAGCCGTACGGAGAGGATCGTCGTGTCGGGTCCGTGGTCGCGATCCTGATTGCGTCCGACTCGAAGCGTCCGCTCGCCCGCGTCGACAGGATCGACGCCGTCGCCGGCCGTGGGTTGGCCGGGGATCGCTACTACAACGGTCGCGGAACCTTCAGCGGGCCCGGACGCGGGTATCAGCTGACGCTCGTGGAGGCCGAAGTGCTCGACTCGCTCGATCTGCCGTGGGAGCAGGCGCGCCGAAACATCGTCACTCGCGGGATCTCGTTGAACGCACTTGTGGGCCGTCGGTTCAAGATCGGCGCGGTCGACTGCATTGGTCGACGGCTCGCCGAACCGTGCTCCCATCTCGAGCAACTGGCGCGTCCGGGGTTGTTGCGACCGCTCGTTCATCGCGGCGGCCTCCGTGCCGACATCCTCGAGGGCGGGCCAATCACGATCGGCGACTCAGTGGCGATCGCCGAGTAGCGCGGAATCGCTCGCTCGCGTCGCTACGTAGACGAGCGTGTTCTCATCGATACCCGGGAGGACGTCGACCGTCCCGAAGC
The DNA here is from genome assembly GCA_046724095.1 of Actinomycetota bacterium. GTDB lineage: Bacteria > Actinomycetota > Thermoleophilia > Gaiellales > Gaiellaceae > 3-1-20CM-4-69-9. Next base: position 1,238 of record JBKOVW010000133.1, read on the forward strand.
CGGCGCCCTGCAACAGTGGCACAAGCTCGTCGCGGTACCACTGGCGCATCGTCAGCACGTGCTCCTCGCGCCGCCCGTCAACGGTCTCGGCGCGAATCGTCATGTGGACGCACCTGTCTCCTTCGTCGACGGCGTCGACACGGCTACGCAACGAGATCTCACCGCCGGACGGCTCGCTCCAGTCCTTGACGCGCCACCGAAACGGCTTTTCCTCGTTGTCGAGAAGAAGTGTGCCGCCGGGAAGGAGAGCGTCGTGCAGTTGTCCGAGGGCCTGGACGTCCTGCTCCCGAGTGCTGCCGAGACCGAGGACCCCGCTGCAGATGACCGTCGCGTAACGCCGCGCCGGGTTGAGCTCGTGCAAGGCGGACACCCAGAGCGTGCCGTCGGGCACTCGCCGCCTGCAGCGCTCGATCATGTCGGCGGACGCATCGCACCCGTCGACGTCGAAGCCTGCTTGGTGCAAAGGTGCGAGTAGCCGCCCGGCGCCACAGCCCGCATCGAGGATTGGGCTCTGCACGTGCTGCCGGTAGAGATCGAGCTCAGGTGCGTCGAGGTTGACGGCCGCCCAGTAGTCGGCCACGAGGCCGTGATGCCATGTGCTTGGTGCGTGCAAAGCCACTCCTTCGCGTTGGGTGAATGGGACGCAATGCGAAGCGAGCTGACTTACACGCCGCCGATCCTAGGTTGAGGCGAGCAGCAACGCAAGAGCCGCGGGACGGCGCTCACGCCGGTGCGCAAGCGCTTGTTGGACTACTGGTGGCTCTGGTTGGCAGTCGCGGTGCTCGCCATCGTCGCCAACGAAGCAATCGACCGCGGCACCGATTCCGGCAGCCACCCCGCAGCCGACATTCTCATCGCCGTCGCCATAGTGGCGATCTCAGCCTTCATCTGGGAAGCGGTGTCGCGCCGAAGAGCACGCCGGGTCACATAGCCGCTCCGCGCGACCTGACGCGTGCTCGCCTAGCTGCTCTGCGTGAGCCGAATCTGCGTGATCACATCCTGCGCGGCATAGAAGAACGGCGACAGGGGATGCCGATCCTTCCCAAGGTCGTCTTCGGGCGCAACCACGGCGCGAAGGGCGTCAGGTGTGACTGCAACGAATTGCGTCATCCCGACGTCGCGAAGCGGCGGGTCGGCGACCTCGTAGAGCTCCGGCAGAAACGTGCGGCCGGCTTCCAGCCAACGGCGGTTCGCGTCGGCGACCGCGGCATGGGTGCCGGCGCCGACAAACCCACCGCCGTTACTGAGGTACAGGCTCGAGGTACCGTCGGCCACGCCGACGAGTGTCGCAACAGCATCCGTGTAGCCGGTCTCCATTAGTAGGGCGAGGATCGGCGCGCCCGCGAATGCATCGCCGAGTTGGTCAGGCGTGAGACGCAGGACCTGCTGTCGCAGTCCCTCGTAGACCTCCGCCGGGCCGTCGGTGGCTCGCCTGCGACCGAAGAACTTCATCTTCTTTCCATCTAACGGCCGAGGCTCACGATCAGCTGGCTCGTCGAGTGCGGCTGCCGGTAGAGCTCGCGGCCCTTCGCTGCCCGCGCGAAGAGCTCCGGATCGCCGCTCCCCAAGCGCCGCGCCAGCCCGGCGAGGTCCTCCTGATCTCGGGCGAGCGTTGCGTAGCCGTCGCCGGCGAGCGCCTCCGCCCCGGCCACGCCTTGACCCGGGAGCGGCTTGTAGAGGATCGCGGGAGTGCCGGCTCGCAACGTCTCGTAGGTCGTCATTCCTGTGTCTTTGAGCAGGACGCCGTCGCTCGCCCGGAGCAGATCGGGCATCTCGGTCGTGAAGGGGATCGGGCGCACACGCGCGGTCGGGAACGCGCTGTTGAGCGACGCCGCAAACTCGTCGCTCCGGCCGGTCGTAACGGCGATGTGCAGGTCGCCACGACTGTCGAGCAGCGCCTGGAAGTCGTCGCTCGCTAGCCGGTAGTCGAGCGAGCCCGCCGACACGAGCAAAACGGGTTCGTCCGCGGGCAGACCGAAGCGACGTCGGGCTGCGACCCGCTGCTCGGGCGAAAACTGTGAATGGAGGCGCAGATCGACCGGCGGCGTCGCCGTTCTGAGCCGGAGCTCCGCGCGCTGGTAGGCCCGGCGGAAGTTGCGCTCGATCCGCTGCACGTCCTCCGGGACGTTCGCTACGTGCAGGTCGACCCCGGGCGCCATCCAGGAAGGATGCGGGTCGAGGTTGTGCAAGGGGACGAGGAC
>JBKOVW010000294.1:0-3315 GCA_046724095.1 Actinomycetota bacterium
AACAAAGACGCCCGACGGGCGTCTTTTGTTCTGTCAGAATGCGGCCCGCCCCGGAGGAGGGGGTTGGGACGAAAGGTATGGCGTCGCGGCCGCGTCGCCATAGACGAACGGAGGGAGTAGATGCATCGACGTAAGCTCTGGATCTTCGCCGGGGTGGTGCTCGCAGCGCTCGCGCTCGTGGCCACCGGCTCGGCAAGAGTGAGCGGGCCAGACAATGCCTCCGCGAAGAGCGCGGGCACTCTGGTCTTCGGGGCTGAGCAGGGCGGCGGTCCGGACTGGTGCCTCAACCTGATCCTGGATGTGGACTGCAACGCGTTCTGGAACGTCGTCTTCCAGACGCCTGTGATCCGCGGCGCCTTCATTGTCACGCCCAAGTTCACGTGGAAGCCGGATTTGATCAGTCGGTACAAGTTCCAAACCCGGCCGCAGCGGCTCACGTACTACATCCGCAAGAACGCGAAATGGAGCGACGGGGTGCCCGTAACTGGGAAGGACTTCAAGTTCACGTGGCAGACGACGCAGAACCCGAAGAACAAGGATCACATCGACCCGCTCGGGTATGAGGACATCCGGAGCGTGGTCGGCAACGGCAAGGTCGTCAAGATCACGTTCAAGCGGAACTTCGCGGGTTGGAAAAACCTCTTCAACTACGTCCTCCCGCAGCACGCGCTCGCCGGGTCCGACATGTTGACTGTCTGGAACGACTGCATCTGCAATCCGAAGAAGGGCAACGCCCCGATCGGTGACGGTCCGTTCCTGCTGACGAAGTTCGACCGCGGTGCCGGCGTCACGCTGACGCGCAACTCGCACGCGTGGTACGGGAAGAAGGCGAAGCTGGACTCGATCGTGTTCCGCTTCATCACCAACACGAACTCCGAGATCCAGGCGATTCGCTCCGGTGAGGTCGACGCGATCTACCCGCAGCCTCAGCTCGCCCTCGCAGACCTCCGCAGCCAGGCCGGCCTCAAGACCGTCTCGCACGTCGGTCTGCAGTTCGAGCACATCGAGATCCAGCAGGGGCCCAAGGGCAACCCGCTGGCCAAGCAGCTCTGGGTGCGGAAGGCACTCTCGCAGTCGATCAACCGCGCAAGCGCTGCCAAGGCGCTGTACGGGACGCTCAACCCGAGCGTCGGTCCGCTGGGGAGCATCGTCCGCCTCAAGGGCGAGGCCGGCTACCGCAACGACTTCGCGTCGCTCAACTACGCACCCGCGAAGGTCGAAGCCGCGATGAAGGCCCACAACTGCTCCAAGGGCGGCGACGGTATCTACACGTGCAACGGCACGAAGGTGGCGTTCGACTTCGCCTCAACGACGGGCAACGCACTCCGAACCCTCGCGTTCACGATCTTCCAGGATCAGGCCGCGAAGGCGGGCATCCAGCTCCGGAACGCGTTCGTCCCGGCGGGCACGCTGTTCGGCAGCAAGCTGCCGGCACACGACTTCGACCTGGCGATGTTCACGTACCTGGTCACGGTCGACCCGCACTACAACGTGGCCAGCTACAGCTGCGGAAACGCCAGCAACTACACGGAGTACTGCAACCGGACGGTCACGAAGTGGCTGGGGCAGTCCGACCGTGAGCTGAACCCGAAGAAGCGGCTCGCACTGATCGCGAAGGTCGGGAAGCAGCTCGCCGCTGACGCAGCGGTGATCCCGCTCTACCAGCGCCCCACCTACCTGGTCTACAAGACCTCGGTCAAGGGCATGGTCGACAACGCAACCAGCCAGGGCCCCTCGTTCAACGCGGAGAACTGGTCGAAGGGGTAAGGGGACGCTCCCGAACCCTGATTGCGTGAAAACCTCGGATCCCGCCTCCGTTACGCGGAGGCGGGATCCGTACATAATGTGAGAACGGCCCGATGCTGACCTACATCCTTCGACGACTTCTGTACAGCATCCCGGTGCTCGTCGCGACGAGCTTCCTGATCTTCACTTTCGTCTCGATCACGGGTGACCCGCTCGGCCGGCTTCGCTCGAACCCGAACATCACGGCGGAGCAGATCCACTCGATCGAGCATTCGAAGAACCTCGACAAGCCGGTGATCGTCCGGTACGGCTACTGGGTCCGCGACGCGGTCACGAAGCAGTTCGGGACAACGCTGTTCGGCAACCGCAAGATCTGGCCCGACCTGAGGCGCGTGATGGGCCACACGCTGCAGTTCATCCTCAGCGCGATCATCATCTCGGCGATCCTGGGGATCGCAATCGGCGTCTACTCGGCGTTACGCCAGTACTCGCTGTTCGACTACACCGCCACGACACTCAGCTTCGTCGGCTTCGCCACGCCTGTCTTCTGGCTGGCGCTGATGCTGCAGGTGCTGATGGTGCAGATCTATCTCAAGTGGAACGTGCGGGTCTTCTACACGTCCGGCTTATCGTCGTCCGTCGGCGCGGGGCACGGTTTCCACTTCCTGCTCGACCGTGTCCAGCACCTGGCGCTGCCGGTGTTCGCACTGTGCGCACTCAGCACCGCGACGTACAGCCGCTTCATGCGCGCGTCGATGCTGGAGGTGCTCAACTCGGACTACGTGCGCACGGCGCGCGCCAAGGGGCTGATCGAGCGCCGCGTCATCATGCGGCACGCGTTCCGCAACGCGCTGATCCCGCTGATCACGGTGATCGCGATCGACTTCGGCGCCCTCTTCGCCGGCGCGATCGTCACGGAAACGATCTTCACGCTCGACGGGATGGGCTTCTACTTCGTCAACTCGCTCTTTGCGAGTGATCCGTATCCCGTCATGGCGTGGCTGATGGTCGTCGCCACGATGGTGATCATCTTCAATCTGATCGCCGACATCCTGTACGGCGTCTTCGACCCGAGGATCCGTTATGAGTAGCCGACCCGGAGTACCAGACGAACTGACGATCGGGCCGCCCGGCTCGCAGTACACCATGTCGCCGCCGGAGGGCCCGGCCGACCCGTCGGCAGAGCTCACCTACCAGTATGGCCTCGAGATCGAGGCGCGCAGCCAGTGGGCGTATGCGCGCCGGCGCTTCCTGCGCCACCGCCTCGCGACCGGCAGCCTCATCGTGCTTCTGCTCATCTTCGGCGCCGGCCTGTTCGCGAACTTCCTCGCGCCCTACAAGTACCAGGAGATCAACCTCAACGCGCTCAGCGCGAAGCCGTCGTGGCATCACCTGTTCGGGACGGACAGTGCCGGCCGCGACTCTCTCAGCCGCGTGCTGTACGGCATCCGCACGTCGGCACGCGTCGGCGTGCTGGTCGGCCTCCTCTCGACGTTCATCGGCACGATCGTCGGCGGGCTCGCGGGCTACTACGGCGGCTGGGCGGACAACCTGCTCATGCGCGTGACC
>JBKOVW010000128.1:0-18588 GCA_046724095.1 Actinomycetota bacterium
CCGCTTCCGCGACCGGTGAACCCCCTGCGCAGCGTCGGCGCGCGGCTCGCCCTTGCGCTGGCCCTCGTCGTGGCCGGCGCCCTCCTGCTTGCCGACCTGATCGTCGTGCCGACGCTCGAGCGGCACCTGATCGACTCGAAGATCAATCAGTGGCGGCACGACACGCGGAGGATCGCGCCTTCGCTTGCCAACGCCGCGGATTACCAACTCCATGCGCGGATCGTGAAGCTTGCCGCGCAGACCGACGCGCGGGTCGTCTACTTCACTGTGCAGGACTACCCTCGGGCGGTCCTGACGGTCTTCGACGACTCGAATCCGGTCACGTCCGCCGACGTCGAAGACGACCCGCTGGTGGTCAAGGCGTTCAAGTCGTGGCCGAAGTCGGTCAGCGGGACCGTGACCTCCGGCGGGAAGGAGTTTGCGGAGGTCGCCTACCCGCTAGACAAAGGCCCGGTCGTCCTCGTTCGGGCCAATTTGCGCGACACGCTGCAGAGCATCCACGAGGTCCGCCGCCGCTTCGTGATCGCGGGGCTGATCGCGTTGCTGGCCTCGCTCGCCGTCGGGTATCTGTTCGCGGCGCTCTTCGCGCGGCGCATCCGCCGGCTTGAGCGCGCGGCGCACCGAATTGCCGCCGGCGACTTCAGCGAGCCCGTCGTCGATCGTGGCAAGGACGAGGTCGGGCAGTTGGCCGTTGCGTTCGACGACATGCGCGAGAGGCTGGCGCACCTCGAGCACGCCCGCCGCGAGTTCATCGCGAACGCCTCCCACGAGCTGCGGACGCCGCTCTTCTCGCTCGGCGGCTTCCTCGAGATCATGGCCGACGAGGACCTCGACCCGGCCACTCAGGCCGAGTTCATGGCCACTATGCGAGAGCAGGTCGCGCGTCTCACCAAGCTCGCCACCGACCTCCTCGACCTCTCGCGCCTCGACGCCGGCCGAATGACCGTGGAGCAGGAGTTCGTCGACCTGACGGCGCTCGCGGAGGTGCTGGCGGACGAGTTCCGCGCAGTCGCGCTCTCGAGCGGCCATCAGCTGGCCGTCGAGAACGGCACGGAGACACGCGTGCTCGGCGACGAGGAGCGGGCGTTGCAGATCGGCCGGATCCTCGTCGAGAACGCCCTCGTCCACACGCCGCCCGGGACGCCGGTGCGGATCGCGACTGCCCGGCGAAACGGGTCGGCGCTGCTCACCGTCGAGGACGAGGGCCCCGGCATTCCGGCGGAGCACACGGGCCATGTCTTCGAGCGCTTCTACCGGCTCGAGGGTTCGATCGCCTCCGGCAGCGGCCTCGGCCTGGCGATCGCGCGTGAGCTGGCAGAGCTCATGGGGGGATCGCTCGAGCTGCAAACGGACGTCGGGCGGACGACGTTCACTCTCGCGCTGCCGTCCCAAACGGACTTGCCATTTTCCGGTGGAAACGGGCAAAGCCAGTCGCAGAGCCAAAAATCTGAGGGTGAACACACCAAAGTCTGAGGCCGACGCCCGGGACTGCGATTGACGCGACCCGGCCAGACCCCCTCAAATCGACCACCGCTACAGTGAACGGGTGCGGCCCGGCCAGCTTGCTGCAGTGACTCTCGTCGCCGCCGTGCTGGGCGGTGGCGCGGCATTGGTCATCGGAAAGGGCGCCGGCTGGTTCGACCAGCACACCCGCACGGTCGTCGTCAACGCGAACACGTCGACCACCTCGGCGGCGGTGCCGGCGAATGCCAGATCGAACGTCGCGCCGCTCCCCGGGAAGGGCTTCAGCCCGGAGCGGATCTTCGCGCAGCGCTCGCCGGGCGTCGTCACGATCTTCGCCTACTTCGGCGATCCGAGCTCCCAGGCAACCGAGATCTCCCAGGGCTCGGGCTTCGTCATCTCGCGGAAGGGCTACATCCTCACCAACTCGCACGTGATCACGAACGCCGGCGAAGGTGCCAGCGTCAAGCCGGCCGAGCACCTCTACGCGGAGTTCTCCGACGGGAACCGCGTCGAGGCCAAGATCGTGGGCTGGGACTTGTTCGACGACGTCGGGCTCCTGCGCCTCGCCTCGTCGCCTCAGACGCTGACGCCGGTCCCGCTCGGGGAGTCGAAGTCGGTCGCCGTCGGCGAGCCCGTCGCGGCGATCGGCAGCCCGCTCGGGAACGAGAACTCGCTCGCAGTCGGGGTCGTCTCCGCCATCCACCGCTCGATCGACGCGATCACCGTCCAGAAGTACAAGGTCGTCGACGCGATCCAGACCGATGCGCCGATCACCCACGGGAACTCCGGCGGGCCGCTCTTCGACGCCCGCGGGCGCGTGATCGGCATCAACGCTCAGATCCGCAGCCAGAGCGGCAACGGGAACGACAGCGGCGTCGGGTTCGCGATCCCGATCGACGCCGCGAAGCGCTCGGTCGCGCAGCTGCTCGAGAAGGGGCGTGTGACCTACGCGTACGTCGGCATCCAGACGGACGACGTGACGCCCACGCTCGCCCGCGCCCTGCACTACCCGGTCGACCACGGCGCGCTCGTCGTCCAGGTCGAGCCCGGCAGCCCGGCCGCACACGCCGGCTTCCACGGCGGCAACAGCGAGGTCGACGTGCTCGGTATCCAGAACCTCGTCACCGGCGGCGACGTGATCGTCGCCATCAACGGCACGCCCGTCCATCGGGCGGACGACGTCGTACGCACCGTCTCCGGCCTGAAGCCGAAGGACGTGGCGGTCTTCACCGTCGTCCGCGACGGGCACCAGCAGAAGCTGGCCGTGACGCTGGGCGAGCGCCAGGTACCAACGGGTTAGATCGCTCGCAAACGGGGCAGAAGCCGACGGCGCACGGAGGGTCTTTCGGTGCCGTAGCAGATTTGTGTAATTTCTGGTGGCTTCTGTTGGGTAAAACTGACGAATGGCGGCGAGCCAGCGATGAGCGCGACGAGGAACGGGAACGGAGCGACGGTGCGTCTCACGATTCCGGCGCGTGCGGAGTACATCACGCTCTGCCGGCTTGCCCTGACCGGAATCGCCCGTGTGCGTGATCTCTCCGACGAGCTGCTCGCCGATCTGAAGCTCGCGCTCACCGAGGCGGCCTCCAACTCCGTGCGGCACGCCTACTCCGGCGACGACCACGCCGGCATGGTGGAGATCTCGTACGAGCTGCGGCCGGACCGGCTCGTGATCGAGGTCACTGACGAAGGCGAGGGATTCGATCCCGCCGCCGCCGAAGGCCCGCCCGAGGAGCTGTCCGAAGGAGGGCTCGGCATCGCGATCATCCGCGCGATCGCGGACGAGGTCGAGATCGGAACGCAGCCCGGTGGCAAAGGATCTCGCCTCCGCTTCGAGAAAGAGTTGGGTTCGGCCTAGAGCCGGCTGTTGTCGGAGGGCCTCTTCGTCGTGTCCCCAAGACGGTGCGTGAGACGGCCATGCGGGGAAAGCCCGCATCGCCTCTATGCGGCGCCGCAAGCGGGCGCCGCCGCGCGCTGTAAGCTCCGCGGCCGTTCGCTGTTGCATCCAGGCGCCTAGACCATGCTCCAACTCGTCAACGTCGGACACAAGTCGCTGGCCGATTACGCGACCATCGCGACCCGGGGGCTGATGGACGAGATCCGCCGCCTTGCCGAGCCGCTCGCGGGCAAGCGCGTCGTGCACCTCTCCGCCACCGCGTTCGGCGGCGGCGTGGCCGAGATCAACTACACCCTCATTCCGCTCATGCAGGACGCCGGCCTCGAGACGGAGTGGCGGATCATCCGCGGCGCCGAGGAGTTCTACAACGTCACGAAGATCATCCACAACGCGCTGCAAGGGAACCCGCAGGGGCTAGATCAGGAGCTGCGGGACGTCTTCACGCGCTACCAGCAGCTGAACGCCGAGGACTTCGAGGACGACTACGACTTCATCGTCGTCCACGACCCGCAACCGGTCGGGATGATCGACTACTTCCCCAACTCGGACGCACGCTGGGTCTGGCGCGGGCACATCGACTTCTCCACGCCGAATCAGGAGGTCTTCGACTTCGTGCTGCCGTCGATCCGCCGTTACGACGCCGCGATCTTCCACATGCGTGAGTACGTGCCGAAGGCTGGGGGCCTGCCACCGTGCTACATCTGGCCGCCGGCGATCGACCCGTTGGCGCCGAAGAACATGGCGCTCTCTCCGGAGGACGCCGCGTACATCGTCGACCAGTTCGGTATCGACGTCGAGCGGCCGCTGCTGACTCAGGTGTCGCGCTTCGACCCGTGGAAGGACCCGCTCGGCGTCATCGACGCATACCGCTTGGTGAAGGAGCGGTTCCCCGACGTCCAGCTCGCGCTCGTCGGCTCGATGGCGCACGACGACCCCGAGGGCTGGGACTTCTACAACCAGACGGTCGCCTACGCCGCCGGCGACCCGGACATCTACATCCTCTCGAACCTCAACAACGTGGGCTCCGTCGAGGTCAACGCCTTTCAGGTGCATTCCGCCGCCGTCCTGCAGAAGTCGATCAAGGAGGGCTTCGGCCTCACCGTCACCGAGGCGCTCTGGAAGACGCGTCCGACCGTCGCGGGCCGCGTCGGCGGCATCGTCGCCCAGATCCAGGACGGGGAGACGGGCTGGCTCGTCGAGTCGTCGACCGAGTGCGCCGAGGCCTGCGTCGAAGTCCTGCGCGATCCGAGGGAGGCGCGCCAGCGCGCGCTGCACGGCAAGGAATACGTCCGCCGCCACTTCCTCACTCCGCGCCTGCTGCGCGACTGGCTCGTGCTGTTCAACCAGCTGCTCGGGAACGACACCTCCGGCGCCGAAGTCGCGGTGGTTTCGGCTACGGCGTAGCGGCTACCGTGGCGCAGATGCGCCACAAGCTCATCGTCGTCTCGAATCGCGGTCCCGTGCGCGTCGACCGTGATGGCTCCATGCATCGGAGCAGCGGCGGCCTTGCGACCGCGCTCCGCAGCCTGCTGCAGCACCACGACGTCACCTGGATCGCGAGCGCGACGTCCGACGGCGAGCGCGCGATCTCGGGCGAGACGCTCGAGCAGGAGAACTACCGGCTCCACCTCGTCGCGCACGACGCGCAGGCGTACGACTGGTACTACAACGTCGTCGCGAACCCGATGCTCTGGTTCGTCCAGCATTCGCTCTGGGAGCTCGCGTACACGCCGAAAGTCGACGCCGCGTTCCATCGGGCGTGGCGCGACGGGTACGCCGCCGTGAACGAGGGGTTTGCACGAGCCGTTCTCGACGAGCTCGAGCGCGAGCCGGAGGCGGCCGTCTTCTTCCACGACTATCACCTGTACCTCGCGCCGAAGCTCGTGCGGCAAGGGCGTCCGGACGCGACGCTGATGCACTTCGTGCACGTCCCGTGGCCGCAGCCCGACTATTGGCGCGTGCTCCCGCGCGCGATGCGGTCCGCGATCCACGAAGGCCTCATCGCGAACGACGTCATCGGGTTCCACACCGAGCGCTGGCGGAGCAACTTCGTCTACAGCACGCGCGAGCTGCTCGGCGAGGACGTGACGCCGAAGACAGTGACGGCGCCGATCTCGGTCGACCCCGCCGAGTTCGACGACCTCGCGCAGAGCGAGGCGGTGCTCGCGGCCGAGCGCCAGATCGTCGAGTCGCGCCCCGAGAAGCTCGTCGTGCGTGTCGACCGCACCGACCCGTCGAAGAACATCGTGCGTGGCTTTCGCGCGTTCGAGCTGTACCTCGACGCGCATCCGGAGATGCACCGGCGAGTGCGCATGCTCGCGCTGCTCGACCCCTCGCGGCAGGACATTCCGGAGTACGCCGAGTACCTCGGCGCGATCGAGCGCGAGGCGCGGCGAGTGAACGACCGGTTCCAGCAGAACGCCTGGACGCCGATCGAGTTGAGGATCGAGGACGACTTCCCGCGCTCGGTCGCCGCGTACAAGCAGTTCGACGCCCTGCTCGTGAACGCGATCTTCGACGGGATGAACCTCGTCGCCAAGGAGGCGCCGCTCGTCAACGAACGTGACGGTGTCGTTGTCCTTTCTGAAAACGCCGGCGCTCACGCGGAGCTCGGTCAGTGGGCGCTGACCGTCAACCCGTTCGACGTCGAGGGTCAGGCGGAGGCCATCCACCAGGCGCTCACGATGGATGCGGAGGAGCGGCAGCGGCGGCTCCGCGCGATTCGCGCGCACGTGCGCGCGCACGACGTCCACGAGTGGCTCGACCTCCAGCTCGCGGCTCTGGATCGCGTCGCCGCGGCCGCGCGGCGTTAGTGCCCGTACCAGCAGTGCATGCTGGCCTCTGGCCCGCGATCACCGGACTCTGGCTTGGTGCTCGCGACCCAGAAGCTCAGCGGCATCACTGGCACGGGCACTAGCATCGCCTACATGGCGGAGCTGAGCCACCTCGGCGAGGCGGGCGACGTCCGCATGGTCGACGTCGGCGGCAAGCCGCTCTCGCGGCGGCGCGCGGTCGCGCGCGGAGCCGTGCGCATGGCGCCGGGAACCGCGCAGCGGCTCCGCGAGCTCCCCAAGGGCGATGCGCTCGTCACCGCGCAGCTCGCAGGGATCATGGCGGCGAAGCGCACCAGCGAGCTGATCCCGCTCTGCCATCCACTGCCGCTTTCGCACATCGAGGTCTCGCTCGAGGTCGGTGACGAGTCCGTGGAGATCACCGCGATCGCCGAGACAACCGCGCAGACGGGAGTTGAGATGGAGGCGCTGACCGCCGTCTCCGTCGCCGCCCTCACTGTCTATGACATGGCGAAGGCGATCGACAAGGAGATGTCGATCTCCGACGTGACCCTCGTCGAGAAGACGAAGGAGCCTGCGTGAAGGCAGCCGTAGTGACGGTCTCGGACGGCGTCTCGGCAGGCGAGCGGGAGGACAAGAGCGGCGCCCTTCTCGTCGAGCTCCTCGAGGCGGAGCGCTACGACGTAGAGCACCGCGTCGTCCCGGACGAGCGGCCCAAGATCGCGGCCGCGATCCGCGAGCTCGCACAGACGGCGCGGGTCGTCCTGACGACCGGTGGCACGGGCGTCTCGCCGCGGGACTTCACGCCGGAGGCGACCGAGTCGGTGCTCGACCGCGAGGTGCCCGGCATCGCCGAGGCGCTTCGCGCCGACGCCGTGAAGAAGACGCCGCACGGCCTGCTCGGCCGTGGCGTCGCAGGCATCCGCGGGCACGCGCTGATCGTCAACCTGCCCGGTTCGCCCGGCGGCTGTCGCGATGGCTTCGAGCTGATCAAGCCCGCGCTCGCGCACGCGCTCGAGCTGATCGCCGGCGACCCGACGGAGCACCGGGCGACATGAGGCGTCGCTTGCGATGCCGACCTCAGGACGTGCGAGCTTGCTTGCACGTCCGTCTGCGCCGACGACCGGAGACGTTCGGATCGAAGGAGCGGCGATGAGCTCGGCTGCAGTCCTGCCGCGCCGCTTCGCCTCGCTGGTGAAGATCGAGCACACGGTGTTCGCGCTGCCGTTCGCGTACATCGGCGCGCTGCTGAGCGTGAACGCAGTTCCGTCGGCACATGACCTCCTCTGGATCACGCTCGCGATGGTCGGCGCTCGCTCGCTCGCAATGGGCCTGAATCGGATCGTCGACGCGGAGATCGACGCGCGAAATCCGCGCACGGCGTCGCGCGAGCTTCCGGCCGGCCTCCTGTCGCGCGCGCAGGTCGTCGTCTTCTGCGCCCTCGCATTCGCGCTGTACCTCGTCGCCTGCTTCCAGCTCGACCCGATCGTGCGGTGGCTCTGGCCGATCCCGATCGTCGGCTTCGTGATCTACCCCTACCTGAAGCGCTTCACGTGGCTGAGCCACCTGTGGCTCGGCGCCGTCGACGGCCTCGCGCCGGTGGGCGCGTGGGTCGCGATCACGGGCCGGCTGCCGTGGGAGTCGTGGGCGCTCGGTGCAGCGGTCGCCGCGTGGATCGCCGGCTTCGACCTCTTCTACTCGCTCTTCGACCGTGACATCGACGTGCAGCAGGGACTGCACTCGGTCGCTTCGCGCTTCGGCGTGCACGGCGTGTTCGTCGGCGCGCGCGTGCTGCATGTCGCGACCGTCGTGCTGCTCGCTGCGGTTGGCTTCGGTCTCGACCTCGGCTGGTTCTACTGGATCGGCGTGGCCGTGGTCGCGGCGCTGCTCGCCTACGAGCACTCGCTGGTGCGTCCGAACGACCTGCGCCGTCTCGACGCCGCGTTCTTCACAGTCAACGGCGTGATCAGCGTCGTGTTCTTCCTGTTCGTGCTCGCGGAGGTCACGCTGTGATCCGCGCCCGTGCGCTCGAGAAGCGGTACGGGGACAAAAAGATCCTCCGTGGCGTCACGCTCGACGTCGGCGACGACGACTTCCTGCTCGTCACCGGGCCGAACGGCTCGGGCAAGACGACCCTGCTCCGCCTCATTGCGGGCCTGGCGGCTCCAAGTCGGGGCCAGCTCGAGGTCGACGTCGAACGCGCGCAGCTCGGCTACCTCGGGCACGAGCCGCTCGTCTACCGCGAGCTGACGGCGCTCGAGAACCTCGACCTCTACGGCCGGCTCTACCGCGTTCCGGAACGCCGCGAGCGGACCGGCATGCTGCTCGAGCGCTTCGGTCTCTGGGATGCCCGGCACACGCGTGCCGGCTCGTTCTCGCGCGGGATGTTACAGCGGCTCGCGCTCTGCCGCACGCTGCTGCACGAGCCGAGCCTGCTCATTCTCGACGAGCCGTACAGCGGCCTCGACAACGAGGGCGTGGGCCTGCTCGACCGTGAGCTGACCGAGCACGCCGGGCGGGCGTCGTTCGTCGTCGCGACGCACGAGCCCGAGCGGCTGGAGCCGTTCGCCTCCTCACGGCTGGCACTGGGATGACGTACTTCGCCGACGTCGGGGCGCTCGCGCGCAAGGATCTCCTACTCGAGCTGCGGGCGCGCGACACGCTGCCGGCGATGTTGCTGTTCGTCGTGTCGACGCTCGTCGTGTTCCACTTCGCGCTGCCGGCGGGGTCCTCCGATCTCGCGGCGACAGGGCTCCTGTGGGTGGCGCTCCTCTTCACGGCGCTGCTCGGCCTCTCTCGTGCATTTGCAGCGGAGCGCGAGCAGGGCGTTATCGACGGCCTCGTGCTCGCGCCGAGCGACCGCAGCGCGATCTGGCTCGGGAAGGCGCTCTCGATCCTCGCGTTCCTCGGCGTTGCCGAGGTGATCGCACTCCCGGCGTACGCGCTCTTCTTCAAGCCGGTGTCCGCGGCCCTGGTCGGCGGTGTCGTCCTCGCCGACCTGGGGATCGCGGCCGTCGGGACGCTGCTCGCGGCCATGGCCACGGCCAGCCGGGCCAGGGAGCTGCTGCTGCCCCTGCTCTTCCTGCCCCTCGCCATCCCGATCGTGATCGGAGGCGTGGGCGCGAGCGTCTCGGGCGATCCAGGCCGGTACCTCGGCTTGCTCGGCCTCTACGACGCGCTCTTTGCGATCATTTGCTGGGCGTCCTTTGAGTACGTGGTCACTGAATAACCGCCTTCCGGCGCTCGCGACGCTCGCCCTGGCCCTGATGGCGGCGGCGATCGCGCTGATCTTCTTCTACGCGCCGCTCGACGAGGACGGCCTGAACCAGAAGATCTTCTACTTTCACGTCCCGATCGCGTTCACGGCCTACGCCTGCTTCGGCTGGGGCGGCTGGAAGGCCCTGCGGCACCTGTGGAAGGGCGACGAGCGCGCGGACCTCGAGAGCTACGTCGCCATCCACCTGGGCGTCATCTTCGGGTTGCTGACGCTCGTGACCGGGTCGATCTGGGCCCGCTTCCGTTGGGGCCACTGGTGGGAGTGGAGGGAGGACCAGCTCGTCCTCTTCCTGGTCCTCTTTCTCTTCTACTGCGCGTACTTCATGCTGCGCTACTCGCTGCCCGCCGGCCCGCAGCGCGCGAACCTGAGCGCGGTCTACGCGCTCTTCGGAGTCGCGCTGATCCCGGTGAGCGTCCTCGCGATCAGGTTGTCGCAGCGCTTCATCCACCCGGTTGCGTTCAACGAGCACGGAACGAACATGGCCGCGTCGCAGTTCTTCACCTTCTGGGTCGCGCTGGTCGCGATGCTCGCGCTCGCGGCGACGATGTACAACGTCGAGCTTGCGGGCAAGCGCCTCGATATGCACCTCCGGGAGCTGCGGGAGGCGCTGCAATGAGCACCGAGGGCAAGTACGTCGCGGCCGTGTATCTCGTCGTCTTCGTCGTCCTGCTCGGCTACGTGCTGATCCTCGCGCTGAAGCTGCAGCGTCTCCAGCAAGAGGTCGCAGAGCTCGTGGAGCTCGCCCGGAAGCGGGGAGAGCCCGAGGAGCGCAAGGCGGTCGCGGTTGGCTGAGTTCCTCTTCTGGCCGGCGCTGCTCGCCTACGGCGAGGCCGCCGTGGCGTACTTCGGCGAGGCGCGGCAGCCCGGCCGCGCCGGCTGGGCCGCGACCTGGGGGGTGCGCATCGGCTGGCTCGTGCAGACGGCTTTGCTCGGCGTCCAGGCCGCGCGTGCCGACGGCTTTCCGTGGTCCACCTGGGCCGGCTCCCTGAACCTGTTCGTCTGGCTCGTCGTGGGTGCGTACCTGATCTGGGGTTGCCGCCCGCGCTACCGATTGCTCGGGCTCGCGGTGCTCCCGCTCGCGGTCGTGCTGTTCGCGATCGCGCGCATCGGCGGCGGCACCGGCACCGAAGGGCACAGCCACTACTCGAACCTCTTCCTGGTGCTGCAC
This sequence comes from Actinomycetota bacterium, assembly GCA_046724095.1. Classification (GTDB taxonomy): domain Bacteria; phylum Actinomycetota; class Thermoleophilia; order Gaiellales; family Gaiellaceae; genus 3-1-20CM-4-69-9. The sequence goes on from JBKOVW010000128.1 coordinate 10,599, forward strand.
GTCGGGCTCGTCCTCGCGGCTTTCGCCGGCTTCACGCTCGCGGCGGGGCTCTCGGCCCTGTACCTCTGGCAGGAACGCCGCCTGAAGCGGCACGAGCGCTCGATTTTGCGTGTGCGCGCGCCGGCGCTCGCGAAGCTCGACGACGTTGCGGCGCGGACGATCGCGTTCGCGCTGCCCGCGCTGACGCTCGGCATCGCGGTCGGGATCGTCCGGCTCGAGGACCGCGGCGGCAGCTACGACGCGCTCATGGCGGTGACCGTGCTGACGTGGGTCGTCTACGCCGGGTACCTCGCGCTGCGTCACCTCGCCGGCTGGCGCGGCCGCCGCGCCGCCTACCTCGTGTTGCTGGGGTTCGCGCTCGTCGTCGTCGTCAGGCTGGCCCTTCCCGCTACGCACTTCGCGGCATGAGCGTCGTCCTGGTCGGCATCTCGCACCACCAGGCTCCGGTCGAGCTGAGGGAGCGCGCTGCGCTCGACCCCGGCCGTGCGCGGGAGCTGGCCGGGCGGCTCGCGGGCGAGCGCGGCGAGGCCGTGTGCCTGTCGACGTGCAACCGCACCGAGCTCTATCTCGCGGAGGATTCGGCCGACGAGGCCGAGCGGAAAGCCGAGGCGGCGCTGCTCGCCCTCGAGGAGGAGCTCGGGCCGTCGCTCTATCGGCTGCGCGACGAGGCCGCAGCGCTTCATCTCTTCCGCGTTGCGGCGGGGCTCGACTCGATGGTGCCGGGCGAGGGCGAGATCCTCGGCCAGGTGCGCACCGCGCACGACGTCGGCGCGGCGGGACCGATCCTCGACCGGCTCTTCCGCGACGCGTTGCACGCCGGCAAGAAGGCGCGGACGGAGACGGCGATCGGCGAGAGCCCCGCGTCGGTCTCATCCGCCGCCGCGGCGCTGGCGGAGCAGGTCTTCGGCGACCTGAGCGGCCGATCCGTGCTCGTCGTCGGCGCCGGCGAGGCGGGGGAGCTCGCGATCAAGAGCCTCGTCGCCCGCGGCGCCGCGATCGCGTTCGTCGCGAACCGCACGGCCGCGCGTGCGGAGGGGCTCACTGCGCGCTTCGGCGGCAGGCCGCTGTCGCTCGACGCCGTCCCGGACAGCCTGGAGCACGTCGACGTCGTGCTCTCGTCGACTTCCGCGCCGGACCGGACGCTGACACGCAGCGAGGTGGAGCCCACTCTGCACGCGCGGAGGGGACAGCCGCTTTTCCTGATCGACCTTGCCGTCCCGCGCGACCTCGATCCGGCGATCCACGAGCTGGACGGCTGCTACCTGTACGACATCGACGATCTCGAGGCGGTCGTCGCGGAGACGCTCGCCGGGCGCAGGCGCGAAGCGGAGCGTGCCGAAGCGATCGTCGCGAGCGAGGCGGAGCGCTTCCGCGAGTGGCAGGCGTCGCTCGACGTCGTGCCCGCGATCACGTCGTTGCGCGCACACGCGGAGGAGATCCGCGCGGCCGAGCTCGAGCGGGCGAAGCTGAGCGGCGCCGAGCGCCGCGCCGCAGAGTCGGTGACGGCCGCCGTCCTGAACAAGCTCCTGCACCTGCCGACGATTCGCATGAAGCAGGCAGCCGCGGCAGCCGACGGGGTGATTTATGCTGACGCGGTGCGCCACCTGTTCGGTCTCGAGGACGAGCGCTGAAGACCGCGGACCTCATCGGTCGTCCGCTTCCGGTCCAGGTGCCGACGGCGTTCGTGCGCGTTCGGCGTCGGCGGCCATGCGTCGCCAAGACGCGCTCGCACCGTGTGTGGTGCCGTGCTGATTCGCGTCGGCTCCCGCGGCAGTAGGCTCGCGCTGACCCAGGCCGAGAGCGCAGCGGCGCGGCTGCGCGCTCCGGGCGTGGAGATCGCGCTCGTGCCGATCACCACGGCGGGCGATCGCGATCGCTCGCGGCCGTTCGGAGAGATCGGAGCACGTGGCGTGTTCGTGAAGGAGCTCGAGGAGGCATTGCTCGACGGGCGCGTCGACGTCGCGGTGCACTCGGCGAAGGACATGACGTCGACCGACACGGAGGGGCTCGCGGTCGGCGCGTACGCCGAACGGGACGATCCGCGCGATGCGCTGTGCGGTGCAGACGCGATCCGGCCCGGGATGCGCATCGGGACGGCCTCGATCCGGCGCCGCGCGCAATTGCTCGCGCTCGAGCCTTCGCTCTCGATCGAGCCGCTTCGCGGCAACGTCGACACGCGGCTGCGCAAGCGGCGCGAGCGGGGCCTCGACGCGGTCGTGCTCGCGGCCTGTGGGCTCGACCGCCTTGGTCTCGGCGACGAGATCGGACACCGCTTCGATCCCGAAGAGCTGGTCCCCGAGGCGGGCCAGGGGGCGCTCGCGCTGCAGGTGCGCGCCGGTGAGGAGCACCTCGTCGGTGCCGCTGACCATGCGCCGACCCGAAGCCGTGTCGAGGCGGAGCGCGCCTGCGTGGCGGCGATCGGCGGGGGTTGCCTGGCGCCCGTCGCGGCGTATCACGACGGCGAGCGGCTGACCGCCCTCGTCGCAGCCGAGGACGGGAGCTGGATCGAGCGGCGCAAGGGCGGCGATCCTGCAGCGCTAGCGCGGGAGCTGCTCGCCGCCGTCCCGTGAAAGTGCTCGTGACGCGGCCTGCCGCGCAGGCGCCGCCGCTCAGCGACGCGCTCCGCGCTCAGGGCTTCGACGTCGTCGAACAGCCGCTCATCGAGATCGAGCCCCTCTCCGACGAGCCGATCGACGTCGACGGCTACGACTGGGTCGTGGCCACGAGCGCGAACGGCGCGCGCGAGCTCACCCGCCGGGCGACGCGCCGCCCGGTGCGTGTGGCAGCGATCGGCCCGGGCACGGCGGACGCGCTCGCTGCAGCGGGCTGGGAGCCCGATCTGGTTGCCGGCGTTCACACGCAGGAAGGGCTCGTCGACGCGTTTCCCGACCGGCACGGCCGCGTTCTGTTCGTCGGCGCGGAAGGCGCACGCGGCCATCTCGCCGACCAGCTCGGCGCCGACTGCGTCGCGGCGTACCGCACGGTCGAGCAGCGCGTCGAACGACTGGTCGACGCCGACGTCGCGCTGCTGGCGTCGCCGTCGGCCGCGCGTGCGTACGCAAGGGCGGGCGGACACGGCCCTGCGATCTCGATCGGGCCGCAGACGACCGCGGCCGCTCGGGGCGCGGGTGTCCAGGTGGTGGCCGAGGCCGAGTCGCACGACCTCCGCGGGCTCGTAGACTCCGTCGCGGCGTGGCGCGCTTCATCACGTTCCTGACCGACTTCGGCCTGCAGGACGACTTCGTCGGAACGTGTCACGGCGTCATGAAGCGCATCGCCCCGAGCGCGGAGATCATCGACATCACGCACGGCATCCCGCCGCAGGGCGTGCTACAGGGCGCGCTGACGCTCGCGAACTCGCTGCCCTTCATGCCGGCCGGCGTGCACCTCGCCGTCGTGGATCCAGGCGTCGGCGGTTCGCGCCGCGCGCTGGCACTGCGCGACAAGTCCGGCCGTATCCACGTCGGGCCTGACAACGGCCTGCTCATCCCCGCCGCCGAGAAGCTCGGCGGCATCGACGTCGTGCACGAGCTTGCGAATCCCCAGTACGCGCTCGAATCCGTTTCGCGCACGTTTCACGGGCGCGATCTCTTCTCTCCCGCCGCGGCGCATCTCGCGTTGGGGGTCGAACTGGCCGAGCTCGGCCCGCCGATCGCGGCCGACGCGCTCGCACGCCTCGACCTGCCCGAGCCGGAGATCGGCACGTCCCGCATCCAGGCCACCGTCCTTGCGATCGACCGGTTCGGGAACGTCCAGCTCAACCTCGATCGCTCGCACTCCGACGCCGTCGGGATTGTGCCGGGCACTCGCGTCGAGCTGCAGACCGGGCCCGAGCGTTACTACGCGGTCGCCGCCCGCACGTTCGCCGACGCCAGACCCGGCGACCTGATCCTCTACGAGGACTCCTATCGCAACCTGTCGATCGCGATCAACGGCGGCAATGCGGCGGCGATGCTCGGCATCAAGCCCGGACGGGACGTGCGCATCCGCTTCGACCCCGCGCTGGCGTGATCGACCGGGTGGCGATCGGACGACGCTTCGCGCGCCTCGCGACCGACGCATCGGTGCGCAGCCCGCTGCTGTGGAAGCTCTTCCGACCGTTCGTCCGCCGGCAGTTCGACGCCATCGCGCCGGTGTGGGACTCCATGCGCCTCGAGGATACGTTCGCGCCGTACGACGCGGCTCTGACGGCAATCGAGCACCCCCCTTCACGCATCCTCGACGTCGGCACCGGGACAGGTGCGGGTGCGCTCCGGCTCGCGCAGCGTTTCCCGGAGGCGGAGATCCTCGGCGTCGACATCTCCGACGCGATGCTCGCTCAGGCGCGCCGGAACACCGGCGAGGGCCTACGCGATCGTCTGCGCTTCGAGCGCGCCGACGCGTCGGCGCTGCCGTTCGGCGACGGCTCGTTCGAGCTCGTGACGCACGCAAACATGATCCCGTTCTTCGACGAGATCGCCCGCGTCGTCACGCCCGGCGGGCATGCTTTGTTTGCCTTCTCGAGCGGCGCCGAAACGCCGATCTACGTCCCGAGCGAGCGACTCCGCGACGAGCTCGCGCGACGCGGATTCACGGAGTTTGCGGAGTTCGACGTCGGCCGCGGCAATGCATTGCTTGCCCGCAAGGCCGACGGCACTTAAGCTCCAGGGCACAAGGTCGTTCGTGGCGCGGTAACACCGGCCCGGACGGCCTTTTTTCTCCCGTTAGTTCAGCTCTGCGGCTGCGTCGGGGAAGCCGCGCCCTCGCGCTGCTTCGGCCCAGGACTGGGCGGCGCGCTGATCCGCGAAGCCTGCGACGTAGACCTCGAATCCGCCGCACGGATCGTTGCGAATCTTCGCGCCCGGAAAGCCGACGGATGCGGCGCGGTTCACGATCGCGCTGGCGCCCGGGCGGTCACGTGCGTGACCGAGGATCCCGTCCCAGATGCCGATCTGCTTCGCCTGGATGCACTCGAGCGTGACGAGGAAGCCTTCCTTGCGCGCCTCGCTCTGGAGATCGACGCCGATGTCGAACGTGTCGATGCCGCGAATGACCACGCGGAATCCGTCGCAGCCCTGGATGATGTTCGCGTTCACGAAGCCGCGGCCCGTCACCTTGGTCCGGAATGTGAGCGCGGCCTGATGCGACTTGAAGCGTCCGAAGACTGCCTCGAGGCCGCTGATGAACTCTTCGCGGCCGCACGAGCTCGCGCTCTTCGCTGCGCTCGGCGCGGAGTTCGAGAGGCCTAGCGACGGCACGGCAACGCATACGAGCCCGACCAGCGAGGCCAAGACGAGGAGACGAGCCGCTCTCACGGGGCAAAGTCGTAGCAGACCGCCCGGTAGGTGGAGGCAGTCTTTACGAATCCTTTAGATCCCTTCAACGGTTTCCGTTCCCGACGGCTCAGGTAGGCGGGAAGATTGTGAACCGGGCCGTGTCGACGGTGTGGATCGCCTGGCTCGTGCTGATGGCCGGCGCGAACCTGCGGACGCCGCTCTACGCGGTGTACGCGCAGGAGTTCGGCTTCTCGAGCCTCGTGCTCACCTCGATTTTCGCGACGTACGCCTTCGTCCTCGTGCCGGCGCTGATCCTGTTCGGACGCCTTTCCGACCGCTTCGGCCGCAGGCCGGTGTTGTTCGGTGGCCTCTCGGTGGCGGCCGCCGCGCTCGTGGTCTTCGCTGCGGCCGACGGCGCCGCGTGGCTCTACGCCGCACGCGGTCTGCAGAGACTGGCCGTCGGCATGATCAGCGGTGCCGCGACAGCAGCTCTGGTCGAGCTCGATCCGGCCCGCGACCGTCGCCGCGCCGCGTCCGCTCGAGCTGTGCTTCCTGGTCATGCTCGGCCTGACGGCGCTGGTCGCCGCTGCGACGCTGACCGTGTCCGAGCCGGCGGGAGACGAGCGCGAAGCGTGGCGCGTCGAGTGGCCGCGTGTGCCTGCGGAGATTCGCCGCGACTTCGTGAGGGTGAGCCTGACGGCCGCCACGGTCTGGGCAAGCGTCGCGCTCTTCCTCTCGATTGTCCCGTCCTACGCGCGCGACCTGCTTGCGACGTCGAATCTCGCGCTGCTCGCCTTGATCGCCTCGGTGACGCTGCTGGCTTCCTGCGTCTCCCAGATCGTCGCGCAACGCTTCGAAGGCAGGCGTCGCCGGACCAGGCCGGTCTTGCGCTGCTTGCGCTAGGCCTCGGCGGGCTCGTGCTCGCCGGGCCGTTGAAGTCGCTCGCCTGCCTCCTCCTGGGCGCGGTGGCGGCGGGCGCCGGCCACGGCCTCGCCTTCCTGAACGCGCAGCAAGAGCTGAACGACCTCGCCCCGTCGGACCGCCGCGGCGAGGTCACCTCCGCCTTCATCAGCTGCATCTACTTCCTGGTCGCGACAGCGGTGATTGCAACAGGCCTCCTCGACCTGAGCATCTCGCTGACGGCAGCAGTCGAGACCGTCGCTTCAGCCCTCTTCGCGCTGGCGATCGCAATCGCACTGTGGCAATTGGGCGGACTCAAATCGCCGCCGATGCCCGCTAAGTCGGCGTCGGCCGCAATGGCCGGAATCAAAACCAGCCGCTCGAAATCATCATGGCGCGCGTAGCGCGCCGGATTTCGAGCGGCCAATGGCGAGGGCCGGAATCGAACCGGCGACACCACGGTTTTCAGCCGTGTGCTCTACCAACTGAGCTACCTCGCCAGGCGAGGCCGAAGTCTAGCGGTGGCCTTAAGCGATTCCCGCGCGCGCGGCCGCGAGGCGGTCGACGAGCACGTCGACGAACTCGTCCTTGACGAGCACAGCGTCGGCGCCGGCTTCCGTGACGGCGCGATGCAGCGCGGGGGCTTCATCGCCGGTCAGTGCGATGACGCACATGCTCGGATGGTCGCGCCGCAGGCGGGCGACCGCGCTCACGCCGTCGAGTCGCGGCATGTGAAGGTCGATCACGACCGCATCCGGCGACAGCTCGTCCGCCAGCTCGATCGCGGCCAAGCCGTCGCGCGCTTGGCCTACGACGGCAAGCTCCGGCTGGCGCTCGATCAGCGGTGACAGGGCGTCGAGGAAGGGCTGGTCGTCGTCGGCGAGCAGAACGCGAATCATGGCTGCCGCATCGAGATTCCCCATTCGGCGGAAGTTAGCCTTGTCGGCCATGTCGATGCAACCACCTCGGAAGGCCGCGATCATCGGCGCGGCGCTCGATCTCGGGTCCGGGCGGCGGGGTGTTGACATGGGTCCTTCTGCGATCCGCTACGCCGGGCTGGACGACCGGATCGAGGGCCTCGGCTACGACTACGCCGACCGCGGCAACGTCGGCACGGCGGTGGCGGAGGCAATCGACGCTGGGGACGAGCACGCTCGCTTCCTGCCCCAGATCAAGGAGACGTGCAGGCACATCGCCGAGCTTGTCGCGGACGCCACGGGCGCCGGGTCGATCCCGATCGTCCTCGGCGGCGATCACTCCGTCGCCCTCGGGACGCTCGGCGGGCTGCACCGCGTGCACGGCCCCGGGGGCGTGATCTGGATCGACGCTCACGGCGACCTGAACAGCCCCGAGACGAGCCCGAGCGGCAACGTCCACGGGATGGTGCTCGCCGCCGCGCTGGGGCTGGCCGGGGAGCAGTTCGAGGGAGACGGCTGGGACCTGCCGGCGCTCGTGCCGAGCCGCGTTGCGCTGATCGGCGTTCGCTCGCTCGACGAAGGCGAGCGGGAGCTGCTCAAGGAGCTCGACGCACTTGTCTTCACGATGAGCGACGTCGACCGGCTCGGCGTCGAGCGGGCCGTGCGCGAGGCGCTGGTGCACGTCGCCGGGCCTGGTTTCGTCCACATCAGCCTCGACATGGACGTCGTCGATCCCGATGTCGCGCCGGGAGTCGGCACACCCGTCCGCGGCGGCCTCAATTACCGCGAGGCCCACCTGGCGATGGAGCTGATCGCCGAGTCGGGGCTTGCGACTTCGATCGACGTCGTCGAGGTCAACCCGATCCTCGATCGCGAGAACGAGACCGGCGAGCTCGCCGTCGAGCTCGTCGCGTCAGC
>JBKOVW010000395.1:0-13467 GCA_046724095.1 Actinomycetota bacterium
CCGAAGGATGTTGCGCTCGATCGCGCCGAGCCGGTCGGCCGTCCACCCCTCGGACGCCGCCGATATACGTGCGTCGAGCTCTGCCGCCTTGGCCGCGACGGCCTCGGCGGTCTCGCGCGCGAACGCGTCGACCTCGCCCTCATACAGCGAAGCGAGCGGTTGGCCGGTGACGTCCCACTGGTACAGCAGGAAGAGCGCCGTGCGGCGCCCTGCGCGGCGGCTGCTCATTCGACGGCCTCCACCGACACGTCGACCGCGTCCACCTCCACGCCGCACATGTTCGTGAGCGCCTCGGTGACGCGCTCCTGCACCTCGCGCGCGAGCGGCGGCAGCACGACGCCGTAGCGCGCGGACAGCTCGAGGCGGACCTGCGCATGTCCGTCGCCCACGTGGATGTCGAGCCGGCGGCGGCCGCGCCGGACCTCTGCCCCGTCCACGCTCTCGGCCGCACGCACGACGAGCTCGTTCAGCGTCGAGGCGGTGACGGTGATCGAGCCGCGATCGCCCGGCACGACGTAGCTCACGGGGCACCCACCGCCGCCAGCTGCTTTTCCTCGAGGAAGCTGGTCGAGTATGCGCCGCCGCGGAACTCCTCGCTCGCGAGGATCTCCGCCGCCACGTCGCATGTCGTCGCGATGCCGCGCAGCTCGAGCTCCGACAGTGCGTGCAGCGACCGCTCGATCGCGAGCGGACGCGTCTCGTCCCACACGATCAGCTTCGCGACGAGCGAGTCGTAGTGCGGAGGAATGACGGCGCCCTCCTCGAGGTGCGTGTCGAGGCGCACGCCCGGGCCGAGCGGCGGCTTGAACCGCTCGACGACGCCCGGCGACGGGGCGAAGGCCCGCGACGGATCCTCCGCGTTGACGCGCATCTCGATCGCGTGGCCGCGTCGGGGCGCGCGCCCGGTCGCGTGCAGGTTCTCGCCCGCGGCGATGCGCAGCTGCTGCCGCACGATGTCGACGCCCGTGACGAGCTCGCTCACCGGATGCTCGACCTGCAAACGCGCGTTGAGCTCGATGAAGTAGTAGGACGCGTCCGGGGCGAGCAGGAACTCGAAGGTGCCGGCATTGAGATAGCCGATTGCGCGGCAGGCTCGCGCGACGTCGCTTTCCATCGACTCGCGCGTGTGTTCGTCGAGCGCCGGCGAGGGCGACTCCTCGATCAGCTTCTGGTGGCGGCGCTGGATCGAGCACTCGCGCTCGCCGAGCGTGAGCACGCCGCCGTCGGCGTCGCACAGCACCTGCACCTCGACGTGACGCGCCGGGATCACGAGCTTCTCGAGGTAGATGCTGCTGTCGCCGAACGCCGCCAGCGCCTCGGCGCTCGCACGCTCGAACGACGCGTCGAGCTCGTCGGCGCTCCGCACGATTCGCATGCCCTTGCCGCCGCCGCCGGCTGCAGCTTTGAGCAGGACCGGGTAGCCGATCTCGGCAGCCGCCGCTCGCGCGCCCGCGGCGTCGACCCCCTCCGTGCCGGGGACGAGCGGCACGCCGGCGGACGCGAGCTCGCGCTTGGCCTCGACCTTGTCGCCCATGCGCGCCATGACGTCCGCGTCCGGGCCGATGAAGACGAGGTCGTTGTCCTCGCATGCTCGCACGAAGTCCGGGTTCTCGGAGAGGAAGCCGTAGCCGGGATGCACCGCCTCGCAGCCGGTCGTCTCCGCCGCGGCGACGACGGACGGGATCTTGAGGTAGCTCTCCGTCGCCGGCGGCGGCCCGATGCAGACGGCTCGGTCGGCCAGCCGCGTGTGCAGCGCGCCGGAGTCGGCCGTCGAGTATACGGCGACCGCCTCGATGCCGAGCTCGTGCAGCGCGCGGATGACCCGGACCGCAATCTCGCCGCGGTTGGCGACCAGCACGCGAGAGAACATCGTTACAGCGCGTCCAGCGGTCTACCGGTCACCGGCTCGAGCTCGAACAGGACCTGTCCGAATTCGACCGGTTCCGCGTTCTCGACGAGGATCGAGCGGACGATGCCGTCGACGTCGGCCTTCACCTCGTTCATGAGCTTCATCGCCTCGAGAATGCACAACGTCTGGCCGACACCGACGGCCTGGCCCTCCTCCACGAACGGCGGCGCGCCCGGCTGGGCCGCGCGGTAGAACGTGCCGACCATCGGCGCCTCGACGCGAACCAGGCCGTTCGCCGACGGCAGCGCGGCGGGCAGCGCGGTCTCGTCGGGCGGCGCGAACGGCGCGGCCTCCGACGCCTCCGGTTCCACTGCGCGATCGTCGCTGCGGCGCACCGACACGCGCATCCCCGACTCTTCGATCGAGACTTCGCCGATGCCTGTCTCCTGGACGATGCGCACGAGCTCGCGGATTCGCTCGGCGCGCGCCTGGTCGACGCCGCCCGTTGCGAGCGTCTCGTCGCCGGCGGATCGGCCGCGGATCGTGTGCAGGAGCGGCTCGGCATCCGTGCCGAAGAGCCCGAGCAAAAGGAGCTCCTCCTCGCTCGACGCGAGCCCTTCGGCTTGCGCGCGCACGTCCTGGAGATCGAGCGGCGCCGCATTCTCGGCCGACTCGGGGTCGGCGGTCAGCGCGACGGCGCGCTGCACCGTCTTGTCGATCGCCGCGGGCGGCGTGCCCAGCTTCCCTTCGACCAGGCGCCGCACGTCGTCGACGACGACCGAGTAGCGGCTCGCCGACAGGACATTCAGCAGCGCCTGCGAGCCGAGCACGTGCCCGATCGGCGATGCGAGCGGCGGGTAGCCCACATCCGCGCGAATGAGCACGAGCTCTTCGATCGCCTCGTCGAGCCGATCGGCGGCACCTTGCGCGCGCAGGCTCGACTCGAGCGCGGCGACGAGGCTCGCCGGCAGGTCGTGCTGGGCCGCGCGGACGGCGATGCGCGGAGCGAGCGGCGTCACCGGTTCGTCGCCGATGAACTCGTCCACGACGTCCGACGCCTCCCACAGCGCCGAGACGTCGACGTCGCATTCGAGGCCGAGGCCGGTGAGCGCCTCGGCGATTGCCTCCCCCGAGACGCGGTGCAGCGTCAGTGCGATCGGGTAGACCGCGCAGGCGATCAGCTCCGCGCCCGCGCGCGCAGCCTCGAGGGCTGCAGCGAGCGCGTTTCCCGCCGAGCCCTGGCAATAGATCCCCACCGGCAGCTTGGTCGTGTCGCGCAGGCCGGTCACGAGCTCGCGGGCCCGGTGCGGTTGCAGCGAGCCGGTGGGGTCGTGCAGAAGGATGCGCGCCGCCCCGAGGTTCGGCAGCTCCTGCGCCTGCTCCATCAGCGGATAGGTCTCGCCCGTGCGTCCAGGGCTGTAGACCAGGCCTGCCTCGAACTCGCCGCCCGCCTTCGCGACCGCGTCGGCCGCCTCGCGCAGGTTCGACACGTCGTTGAGCGGGTCGTGCAGGCGGAAGATGTCGATGCCGTTCGCAGCCGCCGACGCGATAAACCGGCGGATGAAGTCGTCGTCGACCGGACGCGAGCCGACGAGGAAGCGTCCGCGCAACGCAAGCCCGAGCGGCGTCTTGACCCGCGCCTTCAGCGCGCGAATGCGTTCCCACGGGCTCTCGATGCCGCGGCGCACTGCGCTCTCGAAGCACCCACCGCCGGAGACCTCGAGGTAGGCGAAGCCCGCCTTGTCGAGGATCTCCGCAATGCGCAGCTGCTCGGCGGTGGGCAGGCGCCCGGCGAGCGGCTCCTGCCCGAGCAGCCGGACGGTGGTGTCCGCCAGGCCTGGCATGGGGGGAGCCTAGCGCCGTTGCAACGTATGGTTTTGCCGATGGACGTGCACGAGCTGCGGCCGGGGCTCTGGCGCTGGACGGGTACGCACCCACAGTGGGACCACGCCGAGCACTGGGGCCCGGAGGTCGCCTCGGTCTATGCCGAGCTCGAGGATGCCGTCGTCGTCGTCGATCCGCTCGTGCCGGAGGACGAGGAAGAGCGGTTCTGGGCCGCGCTCGACCGCGACGTCGAGAGAAACGCGGGCCGGCCGCTGCACGTGCTGCTGACCGTGCACTGGCACGAGCGGAGCGTTGCGGCAGTGCTCGATCGCTATCACGCGCGGCTCTGGCGGCCGGAGGACAGAGGCGAGCTGCCGAAGGGCGTGCGGGCGGAGACCGTGCACGGGAGCGACTGGGTCGAGGCGCTGTTCTTCCTCGAGCCGCACCGCGCGCTCGTCGCCGGCGACCTGCTGATCGGGCGAGGCGGCGGCGTCGAGCTGCCGCTCGACTGGTTCCCGAAGCACGAGCGCGAGTGGGCCGAGAACGAGCTGAAGCCGGAGCTCCTGCGGCGGCTCGAGCCGCTTCCGATCGAGCTCGTGCTCGTCTCGCACGGCGATCCCGTCCTCGTGCACGGCGCCGACGCCGTCCGCGCGGCCCTCTCGTGAGGACGCGCACGGTCGACTTCGCCGCGGTGCGGGAGCGCCTTGCCGGCCGGTGCTTCATCTGCGAGCTGCTCGCAGGTAACCCGGAGTTCGCGCACCACATCGTCTACGAGGACGACCATGCCGTCGCGTTCCTCAATCGCTATCCGGCGCTGTACGGCTATGTGCTCGTCGCGCCGCGGCAGCACCGCGAGCTCGTCACGAGCGACTTCACGCGCGGCGAGTACCTGCGGCTGCAGGAGGTCGTACACCGGGTCGGCGAGGCGATCCGCCGGGTCGTTCCGACGGAGCGGCTCTACATCCTGAGCCTCGGCAGCCGGCAGGGGAACCGCCACGTGCACTGGCACCTCGCGCCGCTGCCCCCGGGCGTGCCCTTCGAGCAGCAGCAGTTCGCGGCGCTGGACACGAACGTGTGTCTCGACGTGTCCGATGACGAGCTCGCCGAGCTCGCCCGGAAGCTGCGCGAAGCGATTCTCGTATCAGCCGCCGAGCCGCACGCGGTCGACGACGAGCCACGGCTCGAAGAAGCGTGACTTCCCGATCGGGACGTCGCAGACGAGCACCTCGTCGACGACCCCGCTGCCGAGCTCCACGTCACGGCGCTGAATGAGCGCGTCGCGCAGGCGATCGGGCCGCTCCGCGCGGCGGAAGTAACCGACGCTCAGATGCGGCAGGAACGGAGACGGCGGAAACGGCGCCCCCTCCGATGCATGCGCCTCGACGATCGCCGCGTCGTGGAAGCAGTTGACGCAGCGGTAGGTAAGCGTGAACGGCGGGAGGCCACTCCACTCCCCCGCACTCGCCGGCGCGCTGACGTGCAAGAAGTCCTCCGGAACAGCCGCCACCCAGTCAAGCTCGGAGAAGGATGCCTGCACCTCGCGCACTCGCTCCTTGACCTCAGTCGGCGGGATGATGAGCCAGCACCGAGCGACCGCGTCCGCCTCGTCGGAAAGGCTGTCCCAGAACGACTCGAGCGCCATCTCCCGCCCGAGAAAGTCCCTCCACGCCTCGTCGTAGCTCCGAAAAAACTCGCCGATCCGCGAGATATAGCAAGCGTCCCACGGAGCGACCGAAGCCGGACGCTAAGCCAAGCGAAGCCGGCTTAGCGGGAGGCGAACCGATGCGACGCGGCGACGCGAAGCACCGCCGCGCCGCACGGAAGGAGACAGTCGCCCGGCACCCCAGAAGCGCGCGAGCTGAGCTCGCGCGCGTTTCCCCGCGAAGCGGCGTACCCCCATAAGCCGCGCTACGCGCGGCTTATGTACCGCTTTTCGCGGGGATCGACCTTTATTCGATCCCCGGTGTTGACGAAGAGCGGAACCTGGACGACAGCGCCCGTCTCGAGCGTCGCCGGCTTCGTCACGTTCGAGACCGTGTCGCCCTTCACGCCCGGCTCGGTCTCGGAGACGGCGAGCTCGACCGACGCCGGCAGCTGAACGCCCGACGGCCGCCCGTTCACGACCAGCATCTGAACGGAGCTCGACGGCTGCATGAACTCGAGCGCGTCCTCGACGACGCTGTGCGGCAGCGACGTCTGCTCGTAGGTGCCCTGGTCCATGAAGACGACCTCGTCGCCGGCGTCGTAGAGGTACTGCATGTCCTTCGTCTCGGTGCGCACGCGCGAGAACTTCTCGCCGGCGCGGAAGGTGCGGTCCACGACCGCGCCGCTCTCCAGCGCCTTCAGCTTCGTCCGAACGAAGGCGCCGCCCTTGCCGGGCTTCACGTGCTGGAACTCGACGATGCGCCAGACGCCGCCGTCGAGCTCGATGTGCATCCCGTTCTTGAACTGGTTCGTATTGACGGTCTCGGCCACGACGGCAGGCTAACCGACGGCGATCAGGTCCTTGCCGAACCCGGTGAAGTTCTCGACGCCCCCGTCGCGGACGACGACGTTGTCCTCGATCCGGATCCCGGCGCGACCCTCGAGGTAGATCCCCGGCTCGACGGTGACGACGTTGCCGCCGGCGAGCGTGTCGGTCGACTCCGTCGACATCCGCGGCGCCTCGTGGATCTCCAGCCCGAGGCCGTGCCCCAGCCCATGGCCGAACGTTCCCGCGAACGACGTCCCGTCGACGACCTGCCGCGCGGCCGCGTCGGCATCGACGCCTGCAATCCCCGCCCGGATCGCCTCGAGCCCGGCCTCCTGGGCCGCCAGCACGACGGCATACGCCTCCTTGACGACCCCGTCGACCGGTCCCGTCACGAAGGTGCGCGTGTAGTCGGAGCTGTAGGCATCGACGGTGCAGCCGGTGTCGATCACGACCGTCTCGCCCGCGCGGATCTCACGCTGGGTCGCGCGAGCGTGAGGGCGCGCGGCGTTAGGGCCCGACGCGACGATGCTCTCGAACGCGACGCTGTCCGCGCCCTCCTCGTGGAAGAGCTGCTCGATCGTCCACGCCACGTCGAGCTCCGTCCGGCCGATGAACGGCTCGCCCGCGAGCCGCTCGAACATGCGGTCCGTGATCCCGCATGCGCGCCTGATCGCTGCGAGCTCCTCGTCCTCCTTGACGGCGCGCAGGCGCTCGACGAAACCGCGCCGCGGGACCGGCTCGACCGCCCCCGACCCGAGCGTCTCCCACGCGGAGTACGACATGTAGTCCGCCTCGAAACCGATCCGGCCCGAGAGCCGCCCGGCGAGATCCCGGAGCAGCGCACGCTTCGTCTCCTCGAAGTGAACGCCGTCGACGGCCCGCGCGGCCTCCGCGTAGCGAAAGTCGGTGAACAGGCGGACCCCGTCGGGCTCGACGAGCAGCGCGGCGTTCGAGCTCTTGAACCCGAACAGGTAGTAGACGTTCGTCGGGTTCGTGACCAGCAGCGGCTCCTCGAGCGAGGCGCGCAGGCGGTCGACGCGCGCAGTCACGACTCGGTCACCCCTTGGGCGACGAGGAACTCGAGCGCCTCGCGGTACCCGTCGGGCCCCTTCCCGATCACGCGCTTCGCGGCGAGGTCGGCGAGCACTGAGTGCTTCCGCCAGTCCTCGCGATTCTCGATGTTCGACAGGTGCACTTCCACGATCGGGGCCTCCAGCAGCTCGAGTGCGTCGCGGATCGCGTACGAGTAGTGCGACCACGCCCCGGGGTTGACGATGACGCCGTCGGCCTCGAACGCGTCGTGACACCACCCCACGTACTCGCCTTCGTGGTTCGTCTGCCGGCAGCGGACGTGGCAGCCCAGCTCGGACGCCCAGTCGTAGATCCGCGTCTCGAGCTCCGACAGCGAGAGCCCGCCGTAGAGTGCCGGGTCACGCCGTGCGAGCACGTCGAGGTTGACGCCGTTCAGGACCACCACCTGCATGGCGCGGCACTCTACTCGGCGATCAGCTCGTCGAGCGCCGCGCGAACCTCGCCGTCGGGACGGACCTCGACCACCGGACCGTCCTCGCCGAGCAACACGAGGCGCAACTCGCCGCCGCGCGCCTTCTTGTCGCGCCGCAGCGCCTCCCAGGCGCGCTCGCGGTCGACGCGCACGGGCCGCGGCGAGAGCAGGTGCTCGACGACGTCCGTCGGACGGCCTGACAGCCGCAGCGCCGCCATCAGCCCCAGTGCGACCGCACGTCCGTGCGTCACTCCTTCGTAGCCGGCCGCTGCCTCGAGGGCGTGGGCGAAGGTGTGGCCGAGATTCAGGACGGCGCGCTCGCCGTGGTCGGCCGGGTCGCGGAGACAGAGCGCAGCCTTGTAGGCGGCACAGCGCTGGACCAGCTTCGGCGTCGGCAGCTCCCACAGCGGCTCCGCCGCGAGCAGGCCCGTCTTGACGACCTCGGCCATCCCCTCGAGCCGCTGTTCCTCCGGCAGCGTCGCGAGCGTCGCCGGATCGATCACCGCCCGCGCCGGCCAGTGAAACGCGCCGGCGAGGTTCTTGCCCTGCGAGAGGTCGATCGCCGTCTTGCCGCCGATCGCGGCGTCCACCTGTCCGACGAGCGTGGTCGGCACGGGAACCCACGCGACACCGCGGAGATAGGTCGCCGCGACGAAGCCGGCGACATCCGTCGTGCTGCCGCCGCCGAGCGCGACGATGATCCCGTCGCGGTCGAGGCGCAGCTCCCTCCAGAGCCGCCCGACGACGTCCGGCGTCTTCGCCGCCTCCCCCTGCGGCACCTCGTGCACGGACGCGAGCCGCGAGCCGACCGCAACCTGCGCCGCGGCGCCGTAGATGCCTTCGACGTGCGGATCCGAGACGAGCGCGACCGGCGCGTCACCGGGGATCAACGAGCCGAGCGAGTCGAGGGCACCCACTGCTACGCGCACACCGGCGGCGGCGAGAACGACGGCGTCCACGTCGTCGCCGGACGCGTCCGCGACCTCTTCATAGAGCGCGCGCCGCTGCTCGTAGAGCGCGCGGAACTCGGTTTCGTCCCGTGCCAGCGGCCGCCCGCTGCCGGCGCTGCGCTCCCATGCGGTGTCGACGTCGATCTCCAGCCGCACGGTGAACGCTCGCTCCCTCAGCTCGTTCCGGATCGACTGCGTCTGGACGGCGCCGCCGCCGAGCGCGATCACGGCGGGGTCGGGCAGACGGAGCGCCGCAATCGTGTGGCTTTCCTCCTGCAAGCGAAACGCGGTCTCGCCGCGCTGCTCGAAGAACTCCGGGATCGTCGTCGCGAGGTCCTGCTCGAGGTCGCGGTCGAGATCGATGAACGGCCGGCCGAGGCGCTCGGCCACCGTCGGGCCGACGGTCGACTTCCCCGCGCCCATGAAGCCGACGAGCGCGAGATGCCGGTTCAACGCGTGGTGCGGGGCCGCCAGTCGATCCGCTCCAGGTACATGGTGTAGGCGCCGACGAAGTCGCCGAGCGCATCGCCGCCGAACTTCTCGCGCGCGGCAGCGGCGAGCTCCCACGCGACACATGCCTCGGCGACGACGGCGAGGGCTTCGACAGCCGCCGTGTCGCTGCGCTCGACGAGCGCCTCGCCCACCTCGCCAGTCTGCAAGTCGACGGACGCGAGCGGGCGCATCAGCGTCGGCAGCGGCTTCATGGCGGCACGCGCGACGATCGCCTCGCCGTTGGAGACGCCACCCTCGATGCCGCCTGCATGATTCGTCTCGCGGTAGAGCCCTTGGTCGTCGCGGTGGATCTCGTCGTGCGCCTGCGAGCCTCGCAGCTCGGCGAGCGCGAACCCGTCGCCGATCTCGACGCCCTTGACCGCCTGCGTACCCATCAGCGTCGCGGCCAGCCGCGCGTCGAGGCGCTCTGCCTTCGTCGCGTAGGAGCCGAGCCCCGGCGGGACACCGTGAGCTACCACCTCGACCACGCCGCCGACCGTGTCGCGGTCAGCGCGCGCGGCGTCGACGCGCTGCTCGAGATCGTCGCCGAGCACGCGGCTCTCGACCGTCACGCCGAGCTCGCGCAGCAGCGCCTTCGCCACCGCGCCGGCAGCCACGATCGCCGCCGTGTGCCGCGCGCTCGCCCGCTCGAGCGCGTCGCGGACGTCGGCGAGCCCGTACTTCAAAGCACCGGCGAGGTCGGCGTGGCCGGGGCGCGGCAGCGTCACCGGTTTCGTTCCCTTTCCAGAGGGCGCGCCCTCCGTCGCCCACGGGCTCATTCCCGACTTCCAGTTCTCGTGGTCGCGGTTGCGCACGACGAGCGCGAGCGGCGTCCCGAGCGTCCGTCCGTGCCGCAGGCCGGCGAGCACCTCGACCGTGTCCGACTCGATGCGCTGGCGCGGGCTTCGTCCGTAGCCCTCCTGCCGGCGCCGCAGGTCGGCGTCGATCGCCTCGCGCTCGAGCACGAGACCGGCGGGCAGGCCGCTCACGATCGCGACGAGCGCCGGGCCGTGCGACTCGCCCGCGGTGACGAGCTGGAGCGGCATCAGGCGGAGCGTACTGCCGCCTGCATGACGTCGACCGGCGCGGGCACGCCCGTCCAGAGCTCGAACGAGGCGGCGCCCTGGGCGACGAGCACGTCGAGGCCGTCGATGACGCGCGCGCCGCGGCGCTTGGCCTCGCGAGCCGTTGCGGTCGCGGGGTACGGCACGTCGATCAGCGTCTGGCCGCGGCCGAGCTTGACGAGCACCTGCTCGCGCTCAGACGTCGCATTGACGACCAGGTCAACGCCCGCGACGTCCGGTGGCCACATGCCGCGCCGTGAGAACCCAGCCGCGTCGGGCAGCGCGGCGGCGAAGGCAGCCGCGGCGCCGCCGTCGCCGAGGATCGCAGCGCGCTCGAACTCCATCCCGGCGAGGATCGCCGCGTCGGTGCTCGAGCCGTGCAGCCGGCCGTCGCGAGCGACGAGGGTGTTGACCGACTCGACCTCCGCGTCGACGAGCTTCGCCACGGCGAGCTTGTGCGGCGTCGTCACGTTGGCGCCGGCCAGCTCGAGTGCGACGAGCCCGCGCAGCGCGTCCTCGAGCGCCCCCGCCCGCACGCGCAGCGCAACGTATGTCCAGTCGAGCCCGCGTGCCGCAAACGCGGCGTTCTGCATCAGGGGAGAGAGCGAGGCGGAGACCGGATCGCCGATCAGCGCGACGATCACGGCCCGCCGTAGCCGTGCGCGTTCGCGTACTCCTGGAACGCCTTGTAGCTCGCGGTGAAGAAGTGATGCTTCTTGTCGGGCTTGCGCACGAAGAAGAGGTAGTTGACGTGCGCCGGATGGGCCGCCGCCTGCATCGAGGCGAGCCCCGGGCTCGCGATCGGCGTCGGCGGCAGACCCGGCTGCTTGCGCGTGTTGTACGGCGAATCGCTCTCGAGCTGCGACTGGTGGATGGACTCTGTCGGGGGAATGTTCAGCCCGTAGCGCAGCGTCGCATCGATTCCGAGCGGCATGCGCGCGTGCAGTCGGTTGTAGATGACGGCGGCCACCAGCTGCCGCTCGTCCGGAGAGAGCGTCTCCTTCTCCACCATCGACGCGATGATCAGGACGTCGTAGGGCGTCAGATGCTTCGAGCGCGCATATTTGAGGTCGAGCTTCTGCCAGTTCTGACAGAACGCGTTGAGCTGCTCCGCCACGAGCTCCGCAGACGTCGTTTGCCGGAAGAACTCGTACGTCGCCGGGAAGAGGAAGCCTTCGATCGACGGCACCTTCGCCCCCGCGTGGAAGCACAGCGGGACGTGCGGCGCGCGTGTCGCCTGCAGATATGTGCGCTTCGCGAGCCGCGTGCGCGCGCGGCGCTCGCGCTGCGCGATCTTCGCCACGGCGGCAACGCGGTCGGCCATCAGGTCGCGCGTGAATCCCTCGGGGAACACGATGTGGAAGGGCTTCGCCATCGCGATCACCGTCTCGACGGTCCCGGTGGCCGTCGTCTTCGTGACGGTGCGGTAGACGAGGGTGCTCGAGCTCGTCGTCGGCGGCAGGCTTGCAGTGTCGCTGCCGCCGCCGATCGCAGCGACGGCGAGCCATCCGAGCCCGCCGAGCAGGAGCAGCAGCACGCCGAGCGCCAGCAGTCGCCGGCGGGTGACCTGGCGCGAGTTCGGCCGCTGGGGCGGCCGTCCCGGCCGCGGCGGGATTACGCCCCTGCGCTCGTCCACATCAGATAGCCGCTGAGGAGATGGGCCGCTGCGCGCGCGTCCTCGCCGGCCGCCATGCCGCCGCTCTGTGCCGCAAGCGTGGACGTGAAGCGCTCGTCGAAGGCGACGACCGGAACGGAGGTCGCGGCCGCGAGCTTTGCCATGAAGGCCTCCGTCTCGCGCGCCTGCTCGCCGTGGCGGCCCGCGAGCGTGAGCGGAAGCCCGACGACGACGCGCTCGACGGCATGCTCGTCGATCAGCTGCACGATCCGCGCGATGTCGGTGCCCCCGACGACCTCGAGCGGGCGCGCAATGGTGCCGGTCGGGTCCGAGACGGCGACGCCGGTGCGTACCCGGCCGTAGTCGAGCGCCAGCACCTTCACTTCAGCGCCGCTGCGATGGCCTGCTTGCCCGCCTCGAGGGCGTCGCGTAGGCCCGCCGGGTTCTTGCCCCCCGCCTCCGCCAGTGTCGGCCGTCCGCCGCCGCCGCCGCCGATGTGGCGCCCGAGCTCCCGGACGAGCTGTGCGGCATCGAGCCCGCGGCCGACGAGAGAGTCGTCGAAGTTGACGACGAGATACGCCCGGCCGTCGTCGACCGAGCCGACGATCACGCCCGCGGCCTTCTCCTGCCGCCGCAGGCGGTCGGAGAGATCGCGCAGCTGTCCGCCCTTCGCGCCCTTCGCCTCCACGAGGACGACGTCGCTCTCGCGCTCGACGATCGTGAAGTCGGCCGCCGTCTCGGCCTTCGGCTTGCGTGCTTCCCTGCGCACCGCCTCGAGCTCGCGGCGCAGCTCCTCCGACTCGTGCCGCGCACCGTGCAGCAGCGCGTACGCCTCGCCCGAGGTGACGGCTTCGATGCGACGCGAGCCTGCCCCGACCGACGCCTCGGAGAGGATCACGAAGGGACCGATCTCCGCCGTCGAGCGCACGTGCGTGCCTCCGCACAGCTCGCGCGAGTAGCCCGGGATCTCGATCACACGGACAAGGTCTCCGTACTTCTCGCCGAACAGCATCATCGCGCCGAGCTTCCGCGCCTCCTCGATCGGCGTCACGAACGCGTGCACGGGCAGGCTCTCGAAGATCTTGTCGTTGACGCGGCGCTCGATCTCGGCGCGCTCGTCCGCGGTGAGCGCCTGCGGATGCGTGAAGTCGAAGCGCAGCTTGTCGGGGCGCACCGCGGAGCCGGCCTGGCGCACATGGTCGCCGAGTACCTCCTGAAGCGCCTTGTGCAGCAGGTGCGTCGCGGTGTGGTTCGCCATGGTCGGAAAGCGGTGCGTCCACGCGACGACCGCGCGCACGCGGTCGCCGTCGGCGAACCCGCTGCCCTCGAAGACGAGCACCTGGTCGTCGCCCTCGAGCCTGATCGCCTCGCGCAGCGCGGCCTCCGCCCCGCTCGACTCGTGGATCAGGACGCCCTCGTCGGAGACCTGGCCGCCGCCCGCCGCGTAGAACGGCGACTCGTGCAGCTTCACCTCGAACGTGCCGTCGCCACGGTCGTAGAACGCCGAGATCGCGGTGAGCACGTCGGTCTTCTCGTAGCCGACGAAGTCCGTCTTCGGCCCCTCCACGCGAAACTCGTCGGTCGCGCCGGCCGCCCGGGACCGCTCGCGCTGTTCCTCCATCAGCCTCGTGAACTCCTCGTCGTTGACGCCGAGCCCGCGCTCGCGCGCGAGCTCCTGCGTCAGCTCGAGCGGGAA
>JBKOVW010000316.1:0-12166 GCA_046724095.1 Actinomycetota bacterium
ACCAGCCCAGCATGGGGCGGTTGTGCCCGCCCCCGGCTACACTGAACCTCCCCTCGGGGCGCATTCGTCTAGTGGCCTAGGACACCGCCCTCTCACGGCGGCGGCACGGGTTCGAATCCCGTATGCGCCTTTTCAGCCTGCGAGCCATGCGAACAACCGCACGGCTACGCGGTCGGATGTGTCAGCGGTGACCGCGAATGCGCGTGTCATGCACACCTCCATGCACACCTCGCGGCCGTTAGCCTCGAGCCGTGCTCGGGGGCGCTTTCAACCGAGACGTGGGCTGCTCTGATCGGAGCCAGCGTTGGCTGGTTGCTTGGGTTCCTGTCGGAGTTCGGATATGGAGAGTTCCGGGCACGTCGCGCGCGCAAGACCGCCGCGCTTCTGATCTACGGGGAGTTGACGGGCAACCTCGCTGCCGTATCTGCACTCCGCAAGTTCGGCGTCTGGACGACCGAGCGCATCCACCGTTCCGCCTGGGAGGCGCAAGGAGCAGCTCTCCTGTATCGCGCCGACGTCGACCGCGTCGGGCCAATGTCACCGAGGGTGATCCCGAAGAAGAAGCCCGCGCCGGAGGTGGTGACCCAAGAGGTAGCTCGTGGCCCGGTCGCCCGGCGTTTCCGCGTCAAGAAAACATTCATCGTCGGCCAGCTCCGGTTCGACGAAGGCACCACGGTGCAGCTCGACGGCGACGCGCTTTGGAAGCTCATCTGTGTCGCTCCCGGACTCCTCGAGGAGGTGAAGTAAATGGCCAAGGAACAGCCGCTCATCCAGCTGAGCCCGCGACCACCGCGCACCGACAGCCGGCCGCCCGCAACGCTCGTCGACAACACACCGACCGCGAACCTCAAGCAAGCGCAGAAGCAAGTCGACGCGACGAAGTGAAGACGGGGCAGGAGGGTCGATCGCGAAAACGCAGCGCGCGCCAGCCTGAGCCAGCCTTTCGCGAAGAAAACGCGAGAAACAAACGCGCCGGAAAAAACGAGAGTCCCCTGGCCAAGACGTGTACGCGCTGCGGCGAGACGAAGTCGGCGGCTGAGTTTCCGGCGAATCGTCGGATGCGCGACGGCTTGAGTTCGCATTGCCGGCGCTGTCACGCGGACGCTTGCGCACGCTGGCGCGCGAAGCACCCCGAAAAGATCGAGGCGTACAACGTCGCCAGGCGCGTGCCGCGCTTCGGGACGAGGCCCGCCTCCGCGAAGGCCGAGGGTTAGGACGTGGCGCATCCGGTCCCGCCGGTGCTCGAGTCGATCGCCGCACTGTCGAACGCCGCCGGCGATTTTCAAGAAGAGTTGGCGGGGCCGCCGCAGATTCGTCTAGCGGTCTCACGACCGCGGTTGCCGTAACCCGTGGCCACCTCGGGAGCTAGCTTCCCGTGCTGACCACAGCGCCGCTGTCGCCGCATGAACACCAGGCGGATAGATCTCAGCCCCGCCGCCCATGATTATGACCATCCACGCGCATGTAGGTCGCGCGGGGCAGGGGGCGGCCGGCGGACGGAAACCGTCGGCCGCCCCCTGTGGTCGTGGCGCTCGCTACGCGAGCAACGCGCAGAGGTCGACTAAGTGCCCGTGGGTTTCGATGTCCGTCGGCCCGATGATGACCAAGCCCTTTCCCAGGAAGAGCCCGTCCCCCAGCGGCCCGAACCCCGGGCCCGCCGCGTAGATCGTCAGGTCACCGTTCGCATCGAACACGAACCGGACCGGCCCCGACACGTTTGCGGAGAGCGTCTTCCCGGTCGAGGTCGTGAATGTCACCTTCAGCGTGCCGGTGATGAGGAAGTTCCCATTGCTGAAGGTGATCACCTTCTCGCGATCGACGTCGAAGTGGGCAAAGACCGTGAACGGACATATGCCCGTGAACGTCTGGTCGGGGTTGTTGACCGGATCGATCGTCGGCCGATCGGCAGATGCAATCGGCGCAGCCAGCACGACCGAGAGGCCAACTGCGAACAGGCAAAACAAACGCCGCATGAATGCCTCCCCTCTCTTGCCTACCACCCCAGAAGGGTGCCCCTGTTCCGGCGACTATGCCACTAAAGACACAAATCTGCAATCGGTTGATTACCGCCTTGACGCAGAGAGAAGCTCGGCCGATTTCGCGCGCCGCGATCTCGGCGTTCAGCAGGTAGCGCCGGCTCCTTGGCATCCCCGAAAACAAGCGGGAGGCCACTCTCGCGCCGATTAGTCCCGTGGTCTGCGTCGTCTGCTCTCTGCTCACGTTGCACGACCCAGGAAACCGGCTTCTCAAGCGACAGCGGATGGTTGGGCTAGGGACACCTCTCGCCGTAAACTGTGTTCGGTTTCCCCGCGCGAAGTGCAGCTAATGACGCTGGCGTTTCGGGCCGATCCAGCGGTCATCGGGAAGTTGCCGAATCTCCTTCGGCGACATCGCACCAATCCGCTGGTGGAATCTGATCGCACAGCTTGCGCGTCCGCTCTCACGCTTCGCCGGAGGATCGAACCAGAACTTCCAGGAGGGCTTCGCGTCGATCGAGGCTACAAAGAAGCAGAACGCCGCGACCCCGACCGCGTCCACGAAATACCCCGTAGCAGCACCGAGTCCCACGACGACGAGCAGGAAACAGACGAACGACACCGGAGGCTTACGGAACCGCAGCACGGTCTGAGTATGTGCCTCCCGCCGGCGGAAATCCACCGGCGCACGGGGGGTGGGGGTCGACACGTCGGCACGACGCCCGGCGCACACCCCGCTCGCGGCATCCGACATGGGCGAGGCGCAAGGTGCCGTGCGTGCTCTCCGAACGGGGACCAGTGCTCTCGCCGGAGGAGCTCGAACTTGTGTCCCGGCTGCGCGAAACGCAGCGATATGGTTTCTAGAAGAGGCGGTTGCGATCCGACGAGCGGCTCGGGAACGCTCATACACTGCACACCCCCATGCACACCCCAGGCGGGGGAAAGGGGGGTTAGCAGGGCTGTCCGAATCCCGTATGCGCCTCCTCGAGCCCCGCTACGGCGGGGCTTTCGTTACTGCTGACCGGATTGGGCGCTCCGGAGTGCGGGGATGCGCACGGCATGGAACGTTTCGCCGTCGGTTCCGGCGTTCGGCTGCCGATTCGCCGGCCCCGCGCGGTGGGCATCTCTGTGCCGGCCCACTGGCCTGTGGTCACGTCCGTTGTCCTCGTAGCCGCCGGGATCGCGGGCTACTTCGCCCTTCGTGCCACCAGCTGGGCTGTCATGACGGACGAACTGCAGGTTGTGCGTCTCGCCGAGAGCATCGCGGCGCGGATCTCGCCCGTGCCGCAGATCCACGGGACGTACTACGGCGCGCTCGCGCAGCTCTATCCGCTGCTGCTTGCGCCTGCGTTCGGGCTCCTCAGCGCGCCCGCCGCCGAGACCGCCGCGCATGGGCTGAACGCCGTGCTGCTGCCGAGCGCGGCGTGGCCGGCGTACCTGCTCGCGCGCTCGGTCACCGGCTCGCGCGCGGCCGGTTTCGCAGCGGCCGCCCTGACGGCGTTCACGCCCTGGCTCGTGCTCACCTCGACGCTTCTGACGGAGAACGCGGCCTACCCGGCCTTCGTGTGGGCCGTCTATCTCGCCCACCGCACGCTGAGGGCGCCGAGCAAGGTCAACGACGCGCTCGCCCTCGCCGGGCTCGGGCTGGCGTTCTTCGCCCGCACTCAGCTGCTCGTGCTTGCCGCCGTCCTACCACTCGCTCTGCTTCTTCATGCCGGCCCGCGACGCGGGGTGAAGACACATCCGTTGCTCGCGTGCGCTTACGCTCTCGCGCTCGTGCTCGCGGGCCTGCTCTTCTCGCTCGGCTCGCTCGGCGCGGTGGTCGGCAACTACACAGCGTCGTTCAACGGCAGCGTGCTTCCACACGGCGTCTGGAGCTCGACCGCGTCCCACCTCGTTCACGTCGCCGTCGGCGCGGCGGTGATCCCGTTCGTGCTCGCGACGACCTGGACGGTGCTCACGCTCGTGCGCCGCCGACGGGACGAGGCACACGCGTTCGCCGCGCTCTTCGCCGTGTGCCTGCCGCTTCTGTCCGTCGAGGTGGCTTCGTTCGACCTGCGCTTCACGCCGCACGGGTTCAACCAGGATCGTTACCTCTTCTACCTCGTGCCACTGTTCGCGGTCGGTACGACGGCGGCGCTGACTTCACGTGAGGCGTTGCGGCGCTTTGCGCCGCTCGCGCTCCTGACGACGGCGGTCGTCATCTGGCTGCTCCTGCAGTTCGGCGACTACGACGGTCGTTCCGTGATCTTCTGGGCGGCGCCGGCGGCGGCGGTCCACACGGTCTTCCCGAACGACGCGGTGCTCGCGGTCTGCGCCGTCGCGCTCGTGGTGGTCACGCTCGCGCTCATGTGGCGCGTCCCGCGCGCGGCGCTCGCCTCGGTGGCGACGCTGGTGTCGATCGTCGGAATCGCCGAGGCGGTGTACGTGTTCGAGCGCTATGAGGATCGGGCGATGACGCGGCCGCCGGAGCTACCGCTTGCACGTGACTGGATCGACCGGCGCGTTCCCGCAACGGCCTCGGTCGCGCTGGTACCCGCGCCGCGCGACACCGCGACGTACTGGTGGGAGGCCGAGCTCTGGAACAAGCGCGTCGACCGCGTGCTGCGCGTCGGCGGCGGCCCGACGTTCACGCCGTTCCCGGCGGAGAACGTGCGCGTCGACTTTCGCCACGGAGCCCTGATGGGTGCACGGCCAAGCAGCTTCCTCGTGCTGTCGGGGAGCGAGAAGCGCTTCCACCTGGCCGGAGCGCAGCGGGTGGGCGGCACCGACGCGCTGCGGCTCGTACGCGTCGTGCGGCCGTACCAGCTCGACTGGGCGACGCGCGGTCTAACGCCGGACGGGTGGACGGTCGCCGGTCATGCAGCGACGCTGCGGTTCTACGACACCGGCGGCGGCGCGCGGCGGCGCGTCGTCGTCGTGCTTGCCGCGTCCAAGCGCGCCGCCCTGCCGCTCGACTTCAGGCTGAAGGGAGGCGGCGTGGTCCAGACCGGCTGGGTCGACCCCGGCGGCGCAAGGCCGCCCGTGCGGCTGAGCTTCTGCATTCCGCACGGCGGCTTCGTCGACGTGACGCTGCGCACGCATGGCTCAGTGCGCATTCCGGACGGTCGCCTCGTCGGCTTGCATCTCGACCGCGTCACGACGGCCACTGTCGCCGGGTGTCGCGCGGGTCAGGTCTCGAGCCGGTAGATCGGCACGAGCCGCTTCTCCGCCTCGGTGTCGATGTGCGCGACGACCTCGACGTACGGCTCGAGTCCGGACCCCTGCAGCTTTGCCTTCAGCAGGCTGTCCACCTGATAGATCCCGGACGAGTTGTTCATCGTGATCTCGATCAGGATCGGGCGTTGCTCGCCGTCCTTGATCGCAACATCCTCGATCGCGGCGGCGCTCAGCGAGTGGATCGAGATCGAGCCGCGGGCGAACGGGATGCGCGAGCGGCCCTGCTCCATGTCGAGCGCGTCGGCGACGCGCACGATGCCGGCTTCCAGCGTGAGCGGCTTGCCGTAGTCGCGGTGGCTCGTGATCGTCTGCAGCACCTCTGACGAGAGCACCGTGATGTCCGGCTCCTCGTAGATCCCGGCGAGGAGCTCGCGCAGCTTCGGCTCGGCGAGAAACAGGCTGAAGTCCTCGTGGCCTTCTCTGTGCACCGCCATACCGATGCAGTGCGTGAGCGCGCCGAGCAGCACGACGACCTCGGCGTCGTCGTTCTCGTAGCCGTAGTCGCCGACGATCGACGGCTCGACGTGGTGCTTCGTCAGCTGGCGCAGAAGCTTCAGTGCGATGTTCGAGACGATCTGGATGTGCACCCACGAGTGGTCGTTGATGCGCATGCGCGCGACGGCGTTGACGTTGGCGGCATGCCACCAGCCCTTCAGCTGCGTGTCCTCGTTGACGCGCTCGAGTAGCCGCCGCAGCTTCCGGTTGCCGCGCACGGGCACGTTGATCTTCATCTGCGCGACGGCCTGCGCCGGCGTCAGACGCGTCTCGCGCTCGGCCTCTTCCGAGGCGGGCTGCTCGATCCTGTCTTCGGTCTCGCGGTCCAGGGCCACGAAGCCGAGTCTATGCCTGAAGGACCGGCCTGCCGGGCTCGACGATGCGGTAGTAGACAACGTTCAGCGCGTGCGCCGTGAACGGCGTGGTGAGCGTCGCGGCCACCGTCAAGGCAGCCCACAAGCCGAGAGGGCCCGCGAGCAGCTGCTCCAGGAGGAAGCTGGTCCCGAATGCGCCTGCGGAGACGGTGAGGAAGATGGCGAACACCTGCCACCCATGCCCCCTGACGAGCTCCGCCGATCTCCGCATCGCGTTGCGCGGCGAGCGGCCTTCCAGCATGACGGCCGGAACCGCGAGCGACCAGCGGGTGAACAGGATCAGCCCGGGAACGACGAGGAGGAACAGCCCGACGCCGACGCCGATGCCCGTCAGGAGAGAGACGCCGAGCAGCGCTCCGGCGCGCTTCCACGCCGCGTGCAGGACGCTACCCGTGCGGTGCCGTCGTGACTGCTCGACGGCTTCCACGAGCGCGCCCTGCACGACGGCCGTCCCGACGAGCGAGAGCAGCACCATCGGCCACGGGCCGACCGTCTCGACGAGGCACACAACGGCGAAGACGAGGCCGGTCGTCACGATGGTCCGCCAGAACAGCGCCTGATAGAGCCGCGCCGCGTCCCGCAATACACCCGAAACCGAGAGCATGCTCGCGGCATCGGCGCTTCGGCTGTGAGGCTTTAGGCGGCGGCCCAGTCGCCGTACAGCGAGGTGTAGAGGCCTCGCCGCTGCATCAGCTCGTCGTGCGACCCCTGCTCCACGATCTGCCCGTGCTCGAGGACGACGATCAGGTCGGCGTCGCGGATCGTCGAGAGGCGGTGCGCGATGATGAATGCGGTGCGGCCGGCGAGCAGCAGCCGCAGCGCCTGCTCGATCTTGCGCTCCGTCCCGATGTCCACCGACGACGTCGCCTCGTCGAGAATGAGGATGCGCGGGTCGGCGAGCAACGCGCGCGCGAGCGCAACGAGCTGCCGCTGGCCGAGCGAGAGGCGCGAGCCGCGCTCCTGCAGCTGCGTCTCGTAGCCGTCCTCGAGCCGCATGATGAAGTCGTGCGCGCCGACTGCCTGCGCCGCGCGCACGACGTCTTCCGGCGAGGCGTCCGGCCGGCCGAACGCGATGTTCTCGGTCACCGTCCCGGCGAAGAGGAAGCCTTCCTGCGGGACGATGCCGAGCTGCCGCCGGAGCGACGCCTGCGTCACGCGCCGCAGGTCGTGGTCGTCGATCGTGATGCGCCCGGACGTCGGGTCGTAGAAGCGCGCGAGCAGCTTTGCGATCGTCGACTTGCCGGCGCCGGTGTGTCCGACGAGCGCGACCGTCGTCCCCGGTGGGATGTCGAGGTCGAGCCCGTGCAGCACCTCCGGACCGGTGCCGTAGCTGAAGTGCACGTCCTCGAAGCGCACGTGACCCTGCACCTCGGGAATCGCGAACGCCTCCGGAGCGTCGATGACCGACGGCTCCTCGTCCATGACGTCCATGATCTTGTCGAGCGCCGCCGTTGCAGACAGAAACGTGTTGTACAGCTGCGACAGCTGCTGCACGGGGTCGAAGAAGTTCTGCACGTAGAGCATGAATGCGAAGAGCGTGCCGAGCGTGACGCTTCCCTGGAAATACAGGTGGCCGCCGTAGCCGAGCACGACGGCGAGCGCGATCGACGAGAGCAGGTCGACGAACGGGAAGTACCAGCCGTTGAGGACGACCGTCTGCATGTTCGACTCGCGGTAGCGGTCGGCGACCGCGCGGAAGTTCTGGATGTTCTGCTGCTCGCGCGTGAACGCCTGCACCATGCGCATCCCGGCGATGTCCTCCGCGAGGGTCGCGGTGAGGAGCCCAAGCCGCTCCCGAACGGCGCGGTACGCACGCGTCGAGCGGACGCGGAAGATCACGGTCGCGACCGACATCAGTGGGATGACCGCGAGCGTCGCGAGCGCGAGCCGCCAGTCGAGGACGAAGAGCAAGATCGCCGTGCCGACGAGGGTCAGCGTGTTCTGCACGAGGCTCGTGACGCCGTCGGTGACGAGCTGGTCGAGCGCCTCGACGTCGTTCGTCAGCCGGCTGATGATCACGCCGGCGCGGTTGCGCTCGAAGTAACCGAGCGAGAGCCGCTGCAGATGGCCGAAGAGGTTGTTCCGCAGGTCGGCCAGGATCCGCTCGCCGACCCAGCCCGTCAGGTACGTCTGCAGGTAGCTCATGCCCCAGTTGGCAAGGCCAGCGAGCAGGAAGAAGGCGACGATCCAGCTGAGCGCGGTCAGGTCGTGCTCGCGGATGCCGTAGTCGAGGGCGTACTTGGAGAGGAACGGCGGCGCGAGCGCGGTCGCCGTCGCGGCGAGCAGCGCGAAGACGGACAGGATGGTGCGGGTCTTGTAGGGCGCCGCCAGCCGTGCGAGCGTCGCGAGCCGCCGGCGCGTGCGACGCCAGGACCAGTCGTCGACCTTCGAGCCGCGCTCCGCCATCAGGTGGCCACCGGGCTGCCAGACGCGCATTACGCGACCTCCTCGATGGCCGCCCGTGCCTCGACGGCGTCCGCGAACTGCCGCTCGAGCAATCCGTGCTCGTAGATGTCGCGGTAGACCTGGCTCGCCTGCAGCAGCTCGTCGTGCGTCCCGCGCGCGGCGATGCGGCCCGCGTCGAGCACGACGATCTCGTCGGCGAGCGAGATGGTGGAGAGGCGGTGCGCGATGATCAACGTCGTCCGGCCGCGCATCGCCTCGCGCAGCCCGAGCCGGATCTTCGCCTCCGTCGTCGCGTCGACGGACGCGGTCGCGTCGTCGAGGATGAGGACGCGCGGGTCGACGGCGATCGCTCGCGCGATCGCGAGCCGCTGGCGCTGGCCGCCGCTCAGCGTGATGCCGCGCTCGCCGATGACCGTGTCGTATCCGTCGGGCAGCCGCTCCACGAACTCGTGCGCCTGGGCGAGCCGCGCGATGCGCACGACCTCGTCTTCGCTCAGTGCCGGCGCGCCGAACGTGATGTTCTCGCGAACGGTGGCCGAGAACAGGAACGGGTCCTGCGGGATGACGCCGATCGAGCGGCGGAGCGAGCGCAGCGTCACGTCGCGGACGTCGACGCCGTCGACGAGCACGCGCCCTCCGGTGACGTCGTAGAAGCGCGGAACCAGCGACGTGAGCGTCGTCTTCCCGGAGCCGGTGTGCCCGATCAGCGCGATCGTCCGCCCGGCGGGCACGTCGAGGTCGATGTCCTCGAGCGTCGGCCGCCCCTCGATGTACGCGAAGTCGACATCTTCGAACTGCAGGCGGCCGCCGCCGGGCGGCAGGTCGACGGCGCCCGGGCGGTCGGCGATCTCCTCGGGCGCATCCATGATCTCGAAGATCCGCTCGCCCGCCGCCGTCGCACGCTGGGCCTGCCCGATCCACATCCCGAGCGAGCGCAGCGGCATCACGAGCATGCCGAGGTAGAGGTTGAAGGCGACGAAGCCGCCGACGCTCAGCTCGCCGCTCGTCACCATCCGCGCGCCGACGAGCAGCACGGCGCCCTGCGCGATGAGCGGGATCCAGGAGATCAGCGGCACGTAGAGGGCGCGCTGCCGGTTTGCCTTGATCGTCTGCGCGAAGACCGCCTCGGAGCGCTGCTCGAACTTCGCGCGCTCCTGTGCCTCCTGCGCGAACGACTTGACGACGTGGACGCCGACGATGTTCTCCTCGGCGACGGTCGCGACGTCGGCGAGCTTCTGCTGCACGTCGCGCAGCGTCGGATGCGCAATGCGGCTGTAGCGGTACGCGAGGACGACGAGGACCGGCGTGATCGCCAGCGCGATCAGCGCCAGCTTCCACTCGAACACGAGCAGCACGATCGTCACGGACGCGACGGTCAGGACGTTCTGGAAGAAGAAGATGAGCCCGTAGCCGAGGAAGAAGCGCACGCCCTGCAGATCGACGGTGGCGCGCGACATCAGCTGTCCCGTCTGGTGCTGGTCGTAGAAGCCGAAGGACAGGCGCACGAGGTGGGCGTAGAGCTGCTGCCGCATGTCCATCTCGACGGCGAGCGCCTGGCGGCCGGAGATCAAGCGCCGGCCCGCCATCAGGACGGCTCGGACGACGCCCACGATGACGACGGCGATCACGAAGAGCGTGAGCGCCCGCGTGTCGCGCGGCCGGAGCGCGGTGTCGATCACGTGCTTCGTCAGCCAGACGAGCGCGATCGCCGCCGCCTGCGAACCGACGGCGAGGGCAATCGAGACGGCGAGCGAGACCTTGTACGGCGTCAGGAAGCCGAGCAGGCGTGCGAACGTGCGTCGATAGAGCGGTCTGGCCGCCTCTTTCACCCTTGAAATCTAGCCAGCGCCTCCCGCACCAAAACGGCGGCGTGCTCGGTGAGACGCCGATTTGCCGGGAGGTTGAGCCAGCCGCTCGCACCGGACGGATGCGGCAGCGGGATCACGGTCGCCCCGTCGAGCGCGTACCGGCACCCGATGCACGACGCCAGTCCGCTGATGCCGAGCAGCCGCTTGATCGCAAGGCCGCCGACGGGGACGATCAGCCCGGGCCGAAGAATCGCGAGCTCCCACTCGCGCCAGAACGCGCACAGCTCCTGCTCGCGCGGCGTCGGCGTGCGGTCGCCGCGACCGGACGCAGCGCGGCCCGGATAGCAGCGCGTGACGGAGGCGCAGTAGAAGGTCGCGTAGAACTCCTCCTCGTCGAGGTCGAGCCAGCGGCGCAGCGTCTTGCCGGCGCGGCCGCGCCACGGCCGGCGCTCCTCGCCCTCGACGATCCCCGGCGCCTGGCCGTACATGTACGCCCGCTGCCCGGTGTGGATGTTGCGGACGGGCAGCGACTCGAGCGGGTAGCCGGCCTCGACGCAGGCGCGGCAGACCGAGAGGTCTCGTTGGAGCGATGCGAGCGAGCGGTACGAGCTGCGCCGGCGCGTCACGCGCGCACGACGACGAACCAGCGGCCTTCGTGCAGCACCTCGCCGTTGCCGAGCTCGGCGGCGAGCTGGTCACCTGTGAACACCCGTTTGAACACCGTCCAGCGGGAACCGTCCTTCAGGATGCGTTCCTCCCAGCGGGTCGGCTCGGTCCCCTGTTGATGTCGGGAGCCGACGATGACGAGCTCCGGCGCGACACGTCGCGCCTCGGTGAGAAAGCGCACCCGATCCTCCTCCTCGAGGTGGCAGTAGAAATAGCTCGTGAACACGCGGCCGAACTCGGCGTCCGCGAACGGCAGCTCGAGCGCGTCGCCTTGCACGAACGTCGCCGCCGGCGCCTGCGCGCGCGCGACCGCCAGCATGCGCGCGCTCTGGTCGAGCCCGACAACGTCGCCGCGGAGATGCCGCGTCAGAAATCCCGTGCCGCACGCAACGTCGAGCGTGCGCACAGGCGGCAGCGCGGCAATCACGCCGGCGAGCGTGTCGAGCTCTTCCTCCCAGCCCGGCCGCGAGCGGTCGGCGTAGAGCCCCTGGCCGAGCCACCAGTCGTCGTACTCGCGCGCGCGCCGGTCGTAGTACGTCTTCAACGCTCGTACAGTAGTTATGTGCGGCTGCCGCTCGAATCGGTCCCGAACTTCTCGGAGGGCCGGAACCGCGCGACGATCGACGCGCTCGCGGCAGCGTTGTCCGGGCCGGCCGAGCTGCTCGACGTCCACTCGGATCCCGACCACAACCGCTCGGTTTTCACGCTCGTCGGCCACGAGGACGCGCTGGCCGCCGCACTGCTCGCCGGCGTCGCATGCGCGCAGGAACGGATCGACCTGCGCGAGCACGAGGGCGCGCATCCGCGGATCGGCGCGGCCGACGTCGTCCCCATCGTCGCAGTCGACCCGGCGGACGCCGAACGCGCGCGCGAATGCGCACTCGTCGTCGCCGGCCGCATCGGCGGGGAGCTGGGGCTGCCGGTGTTCCTCTACGGCGAGTCGGGCAGCGGCCGCGGCCCGGCGTTCTTCCGCACGGGCGGGCCTGACGCACTGCAGGCGAGGATCGACGCGGGCGAGCTCGCGCCCGACTTCGGCCCGGCGCATCTTGATCCCCGGGCGGGCGGCGTGATCGTTGGCGCACGGCGCCCGCTGATCGCGTTCAACGTGAACCTCGCGAGCGACGACGTCGAGGCTGCGCGAGCACTCGCGGCGGTTGTGCGCGAGCGCGGCGGCGGCTTCCCCGGCGTGCGCGCGCTCGGGCTCTCGTTACCGCGAGCGGGC
>JBKOVW010000411.1:0-4967 GCA_046724095.1 Actinomycetota bacterium
GGTGTCAGCCGCCGGCACTGGCTGCTCTCGAAGACGGCCCTTCTCGCCGTGGGGACTCTCGTCGCAGCAGGAGCCGCGAGTCTCCTGGTCATGTGGTGGCGCTCCCCCTTCGATCAACTCGAGGGGCGGATCGGTCCGAGCGGCTTCGACATCGAGGGGATCGTGGTCCCTGCCTACGCACTCTTCGCCCTCGCGCTCGGGGTGCTCGCCGGTCTCGTCTTCAGGCGAACGGTGGCCGCGATGACCGCGACCCTCGTCGCCTTCGGGGCGACGCGCGCTCTCGTGGCCGACTTCGTACGCCCGCACTTCGTGGCGCCGCTGCACCGCGTCATCGCGGCGCCGTCGACAAGCGCCGTGCCCGGCGACTGGGTCCTGAGTAACACGCTGGTCAACGCGGGCGGCCAACGCGTCACCGCCGGCAACGAGGAGCTCGCGGTTCTCCATGCTCAACAGGCGGGGATCGACCCGCACACCTACATCCTGACCCTGGGCTGGAAGCGGATCGTCTCGTATCAGCCGGCCGGCCGGTTCTGGACGTTCCAGCTCTTCGAGGCGGGGTTGTTCGTGGCTCTCGCCGTCGCGCTCATTCTCGTCACGCTCTGGCTCGTCCGCCGGACACCGGTATGAGCGAGCGCTTCGACCGCGCCAACCTGCTCCGCCTAGGAGCCGGGGCGGCAATGCTCGGGGTTGTCCCGAAGGACGTCCGACAGCTCTTCTCCCAGGGTGGAGGCTTTCCGCACTCGCACCCGTTCTGGCGGTTCGTGTTCGTCAATCACGCGCTGACCAATCCGTTCTTCGTGCCTGCGATGAATGGAAGCCTCGATGCGGCATCGATGCTCGGCGTGGACTTGAGGTGGGCGGGGTCCGCCAGTAGCAACGTCGGCCAGATGGTCAGGGCGATGAGGCACGCGATCGCTGCAAAGGCCGACGGAATCGCCGTCTCGATCATCGACCCGACCGCGTTCAACGAGGCGACGCAGCTCGCGTTGTCCCATGGAATCCCGGTCATCTCGTACAACGCCGACGGCGGCAGGCAGAACAAGCGCCTCGCGTACATCGGGCAGGACAACTACCAGTCCGGGATCGAGTTGGGCTCCCGCGTGGCGCGCCTCTGCTCGAGCGGTGACGTGTACCTGTTCATCGCGACGCCGGGTCAGCAGAACATTCAACCGCGGATCGACGGCGCCCTCGACGCGATCCGCGACTCGGGCAAGCGGATTCGAACCCACGTGGTTGCCTCCGGAGTCAACGTCGGCCACGAGGCGAAGAAGGTGGAGGCGACCTACCTCGCCCACAAGAACCTTCGCGGTCTATTCGCCGTCGACGCGGGATCGACCGCCGGCGTCGCCGAGACGATGCGCAAGTACAAGCTGCACAAACGAGGAGTACGCGCCGGGGGTTACGACCTGCTGCCGGTCACGCTCCGGGCGATCCATGACCGCCACCTCGACTTCACGATCGACCAGCAGCCCTATCTGCAGGGCTTCCTCCCGGTGCTCCAGATGTTCCTCTACCGCTACAGCCGGCGACTCGTCGCGCCCGCCGACACGAACACGGGCCTCAACTTCGTCACGCGCGCGAACGTCCGCCGCTACCTGACGACCAACAGTCGATTCGAGGGCAGCTGAGCCGCGACCGGTATCCGGTTCGACGACGGTCCGTCACGACTCTTGAACTATTCCCATAGGGGAGTAGTATTGCGCTGCCGCAACACCGAAACCGGCGAGGGTGGAGGTGGAAGTCCTCCTTGCCTGTGACGTAACGGCAAATCCGAGAAAAAGCACGAAGGAGGGCAAGGGTGAAGAGGTTCGGTCGGAAAGGTTTGATCCTTGTGCTCGGCGTCGGGGTCGCCGCTCTGGCAATTACGGCGGGCGCGCTCGCGAGCACCAAGAAGAAGTCGGCCAGCGTTCAGGTCTGTGTCCTGCTGCCCGACACGGTGTCGTCCGTCCGCTGGGTGCAGTTCGACGCGCCGCTGCTCAAGAAGGCCTTCGACAAGGCCGGTGTCAGTGTCTCGATCAACAACGCGCTCAACCAGCCGGCGAAGCAGCAGGCGCAGGCTCAGGCCTGCCTCGCCGCGGGAGCGAAGGTCGTGATCGAAACGTCGCTCGATAACGGTTCGGCTTCCGCGATCGAGAAGCTCTTCACGGACAAGGGCGGCAAGGCGATCGACTACGACCGCCAGGTCACCGGCGGCACGGCCTCGGTCTACGACACGTTCGACGGAAAGCTCGTCGGCAAGGCGCAGGCCAAGGGCGTCGTCGCGCGCATGAAGGCGAAGCACACCTTCAAGAAGAGCAGCATCGTCGCCGAGCTATGGGGCGGTCAGACCGACCAGAACGCGTTCTGGTTCAAGAGCGGCAACGACGCGGTGCTCAACCCGCTCTTCAGGCACCACAAGCTGAAGAAGGGCCCGCAGAAGTTCGTGCCCGGCTGGCTTGCGAACAACGCCGCGACGATCTACGACCAGATGCTCCTCAAGACCCACAACAAGATCAAGGGCATCATCGCCGCGAACGACAACATCGCCGGCGCGGTGATCGCCCGCGAGAAGGCGCATCACCTGAAGAAGACCCCGCTGTCCGGCCAGGACGCGACGGCGGCCGGCGTGCAGTACATCCTCGCCGGCTGGCAGACGGGCACCGTCTACAAGAAGGTGTCGCTCGAGGCGAACGCCGCGGCAGCCGCGGCGATCGCGTTGCTCCACCACAAGAAGCCGGAGACGAACGGCTTCCGGATGAACCAGGGCAAGAAGGAGCCGACGCTCACGCTTCCGGTGACGTGGATCACGAAGAAGAACTACACGACGCTCTTCAAGCAGCACTGGCTCAAGAAGAGCGAAGTGTGCATCGGTCAGTACAAGAAGTACTGCCACTAGCTCGTTCACTGTGAGATGGTGGAGGCGCCCGTGTCGGACGCCTCCACCTTGCTCTACTCGCCCAGGAGCGGCTAATCGATGAGCGACACACCACTTCTCCAGATCCGCAACATCACCAAGACGTTCGGGTCGGTGCAGGCGCTCGACGACGTCGACTTCGAGGTTCGGGCAGGAGAGGTGATGGCGCTCGTCGGCGACAACGGCGCAGGAAAGACGACGCTCGTCAAGTGCGTCGCCGGCACCCACGCGGCCGACAGCGGCCGGATCCTGTTCGAGGGCAAGGAGGTGCACATCCACGGGCCGAAGGACGCCGCCCGGCTCGGGATCGAGGTCGTCTACCAGGACCTCGCACTCTGCGACAACCTCGACGTCGTCCAGAACATGTACCTCGGTCGCGAGGTCAACCGCGCGCAGATCCTGTCGGAGGCGCCGATGGAGCAGCACACCTCCGAGACGCTCAAGTCTCTGGCCGTCACGACCATCAAGTCGGTCCGCCAGACGGTTGCGACGCTCTCGGGTGGGCAGCGGCAGTCGGTAGCCGTCGCGCGCGCGGTCATGTGGAACTCCAAGCTCGTCATCCTCGACGAGCCGACCGCAGCTCTCGGCGTCGCCCAGACCGAGCAGGTGCTTGAGCTCGTGCGCCGCCTTGGCAGCCAGGGTCTTGGAGTGATGCTGATCTCCCACAACCTGCACGACGTGTTCGAGACCGCCGACCGGATCACGGTACTTCGACTCGGACGGAA
The DNA here is from genome assembly GCA_046724095.1 of Actinomycetota bacterium. Taxonomy (GTDB): domain Bacteria; phylum Actinomycetota; class Thermoleophilia; order Gaiellales; family Gaiellaceae; genus 3-1-20CM-4-69-9. Next base: position 3,619 of record JBKOVW010000411.1, read on the forward strand.
CGTGGGTCTGTTTGACCGGCGCGAGACGACCCAACAGGCGGTCGTCGAGGCCATCACCGCCGGCCAGCCCACGAAAGTCTCCGGAATCCCCTCCACTGCGCGCGCAGGAGCCGGCGAGTGACCTCGGCAGACGTCGTCGGCCCCGATCGCGCACCGCCCCTCGAGGAGGAGCGACTCCCGACCGGACTCAGAGGCGCCTGGGAACGCACGAAGCTGAATGTGCGCACCGGCAACCTCGGTGCGGTGCCGCTCATAGTCGGCGAGATCGCCGTCGTCATCGTGTTCGGCTTCACGGCGACGAACTTCTTTACGTCGACGAACTTCGTCAACCTGATCACGCAGACCGCGGGTACCTGCATGCTCGCGTACGGCGTCGTCTTCGTGCTCTTGCTCGGCGAGATCGACCTCTCGATCGGCTTCCTCGCCGGCATAGGAGCTTTGGTCGTGGCCGAGCTTCAGCTCCCGGGCAGCAACTGGCAGATGAACGGCCTCCTCGCGATGCTGGTGGCCGTCGCAGTCTGTGCAGCGATCGGTGGCGTCCAGGGGTCGATCGTCGCGTTCGTCGGCGTCCCCTCGTTCGTCGTCACGCTCGCCGGCTTCCTGATCTGGCAGGGCGTGCTCTTGAACAAGCTTCAGCAGCGAGGGACGATCATCATCGAGGACCGCTGGATCAACTACACCGACCTCTACATCTTCTCGCCGGGCGCCGGCTGGTTGATCGCCGCGATCTTCACCGCGCTCTATCCACTCAGCGTGCTGTACAAGAAGATCGTCGCCCGCGGCACGCAGATCGCCCAGCAGAGCTGGACGTCGGCCATCCTGAAGACGATCGGAATCGGGATCGCAGCCTTCGGGACGGTGGCGATCTGCAACAACGGCAAGATCATCGACACGCCGCTGGGCCTGCCGCTGGCCGGCGTGATCATGGTCGTCTTCTTCGTGCTGCTGACGTTCCTCGCCAAGTGGACGACGTTCGGCCGCCATGTGTACGCGGTGGGCGGCAACGCCGAGGCGGCGCGGCGCTCGGGTATCAACGTGTCGCGCGTCCGGGTGATCGTGTTCATGATCTCGGGCGCCATGGCGGCGATCGGCGGAATCATCTTCGCCGCGCAGGTCAACTCCGTCGCGCTCACTTTCCCGCCGGATAACTTGCTCCTGAACGCGATCGCCGCCGCGGTGATCGGAGGCGTCAGCCTCTTCGGCGGGCGCGGCGAGGTGCGCGGTGCCCTGCTCGGCGCCATTCTCATCGGGACGCTGCAGAATGGCCTCAACACGCTGAGCATCTCGAACGGCTGGATTTACATCGTGACCGGGCTCGTACTGCTCGGAGCGGTGACGCTCGATACGGT
>JBKOVW010000167.1:0-5787 GCA_046724095.1 Actinomycetota bacterium
CACACCCTCCCACTCGGTGTCGAACTTCGACCACTTCGTGACGCAATGAATGTCCTTCGTCACGGTCTCGGAGGGGAGCGCGCGGAACTCTTCCCACGTCCAGCGAACCGGTTGCGCGCCGCCCTCGATGGCGAACGTCCACTCGTCGAGCTGCGTGTGCGGCGTCGGCCCGGCGGAGAGCACGGGAAAGTCATCGGTCACGTACTGCCCCGGCGGAAGCCGGCCGCTGTCGTCACCGCGACCACGCCCACGAAACCCCCGCGAGATGATTCCCACACGGCGACCGTACACCCAACGGCACACCCAGGCGAGACCTGGGGGAACGTTCCGGTGCCCGCAGATCCGGGCAGGCGGGCGGGCGAGCCGGACCGCAAGCCAGCGCCAAGCGCGGCTTGCGCGGAGGCGAACTGATGCGAGGCGAGCACGCGCAGCATGCTCGCGGCGGCACAGAAGTGAACAGCCGCCCAGCACTACTGGAGCGCGCGGGCTGAGCCCGCGCGCATTCCCCGCGAAGCGGCGCACAAGACCCGCGTCTGACCCGCAGGGTCAGACGCGCTAAGTGAGCTGAGGGCCCGGGCAGGCGGGCGGGCCCTCAGCTCGGCGCTTCCGCACGCCGTGCTGGCCTACGGCTCCGGCGGAAGCAGGCCCCCAGGGGTTCGGGGCCAGTCGGGACGGCGGTCGCTCATGGTTGCCGTCCAAGCTTCACGGTCAGCGTCTTGTGCGAGTTCGCGCGCACGACCTCGACATCGATCTTGTCGCCCGGCTTCTTCGACGCGATCACGTCGACGAGGTGCTCGACCGATCCGATCGGCTCGCCGTCCACCTTCACGATCACGTCACCGCCGGCGGGCCAGCTCTCGCCCTGCACGGTCACCTCGTCCGTCGCGGCCTTCAGGCCGGCCTGTGCGGCGCCTGTCCCGGGCCGCACCGTCGCGACGAGCACGCCGCTCGTCACCGGCAGGTGGAAGAGATGCGCGATCTGCGGCGTCAGCGTCTTGCCTTCGATCCCGAGGAACGCGTGCTCGACCTTGTGGTGCTTGATCAGCTGCGCGACGACGTCCTTCACGGTGTTGATCGGGATCGCGAAGCCGATGCCGACGTTCCCCTGGCTGACGCCGCCGGTCTCGATCTGCGCGTTGACGCCCACCACCTCACCCTGCGCGTCCAGCAGCGGGCCGCCGGAGTTGCCGTGGTTCAGCGCTGCGTCGGTCTGGATGACGTGCGCGATCGAGAGGTTGTTCGGCGCCTCGATGCGCCGTTGGACGGCACTGACGATTCCCGCCGTGACCGATCGGTCGAGCCCGAACGGATTACCGATCGCGATCACCTGGTCGCCGACGCGCACCGCGTCCGAGTTCCCGAGCGGCAGCGCCTTCAGCGCGCTCGCCGGGACGACGACCTTGAGCACCGCGATGTCCGTCGACGGGTCGGAGCCGACGAGCTTTGCGCGATAGCGCTCGTTGTTCGAGAAGCTGACCTGGATCGTCGTGGCGCCGCGCACGACGTGGTAGTTCGTGACGATGTGCCCGGCACGGTCGATCACGAAGCCCGACCCGAGCGCGCGCTCCGTCTGCGTCGACGCGCCGAACGGATTCCCGAAGAACGGGTCGTCCGGCTGCTGCACGCGCAGCGTCGTCTCGATGTGCACGACGCCGGGAGCAGACGCGCGGTAGATCTGGTTGATCGACTCGCGCCTGCCCGTCAGGAAGGAGGCCGGTGCCGAGGAGCTCGGCATCGCCTCCTCGCGGATGATCGTCGTCTTGTCACCCAGCTTCCCCAACGCGGCCGCGCCGCCGAGCGCAACGGCCCCGCCCAGCAGTGCTGGGGCGATCAGCCCGACGGCGCGGCTTGGAAGGAGGGTGCGATGCATCCCACCCGGTTCTATCGAGCACGGTCTTAACGCTGCGTTGTGATCCGTTAATCCCGGGTTAAGAGCCGTTACGAAGAAGGAAGGCGAATAGCACGCCGAGGACCGCTGTGCCCGCGGTGAGCCAGGCGACGTAGTCGCCGACGACACCGTCGTGAAGCAACTTGAGGCGGTCGAGCGGCTGCTGGACGAGAACAGGGATCCGCCCGCGGTAGAGGCCGAGAGCGGCCAGGGCGACGGCCAGGAGACCGGCCGCAGCGCCGTACGCGTACCGTGAGGGGCTGACCTCCGCGGCCTTCCGCGCCGGTGCCGGCACCTGGTGCAAGGTCTCGTTCGCCAATGCCGGGCGGTCGACCGCGCGCGCGGCCTGATCCGCCGTCCGCTGCGCGAGCCCTGGGGCGAAGGTGAGCGCGAGTGCGGCGACGAGCAGGAGGACGCCGGGAGCCCAGAGGAGCGCGCCCGCGCGCGGAGTCGGGGGAACCTCTGCCTCCTCGCCGCGCGGCGGCTCGACGAGTAGTGAATCGCGCTTCGGGCCGAGCCCGAGGAAGATCCGCGCGCCGGCGCGCAGCACCGCGGCTCCGGTCACGGCGCTCGTGACGGCGAACGACGCCCGCAACCAGTCATGGCCCGCGAGGATCGCCAGCGGCGGCAGCACAGCCAGAGCAACGCCCCCGACGGCGAAGAGCACACGGGTCACCGGCAACTCGCGGCCGAGGCCGTACGCCGCAAGCTCGTCCGTGTGACCGGTACGACGTGCAACCGACGCCACCGCGCAGAACACCGCGCCCTTGGCGAGCCCGTCGGCGACGACGAGCAGCGTTGCACCAGCGAGCCCGAGCGGATCGAGCAGGCCGATCGCGGCGAGGAACACACCGACGTGACTGATCACGACGAACGCGAGCATCCGCTTGAGGGCGGTCTGCACGAAGGCCATCAACGCTCCCAGCAGCGCCGTCGCGAGACCGACTCCGACGAATACCCCCGTCAGCGCCTCGGAATGGCTTGCGAACACGCCCGAAAACGCGTCCCAGTACACCCGGCCCACACCGTGCAGCCCGAGGTCGCTCATGACGCCGGCGAAGAGGATGCAGACCGGCGCAGGCGCGACCGCATACGCGTCCGACAGCCAGAAGTGGAACGGAACAGCGCCGGCCTTGGTCAGGAAACCGGCGCAGATCAGCGTGAAAGCGACGATGACGAGCCCATCCGCGGGACCGCGCGACAGCACCTGCCCGATCTGCGCGAGATTGAGCGCGCCCGTGCGGCCGTAGAGCAGCGCCGTCCCGGTCAGCAGCATGAATGCGCCGATCGAGTTGACGACGGCGAAGTTGATCGCGCCCTGAAGTGCGGACGGCTGCTCGATCCGGTATCCGGTCAGCGCGTAGGCCGGGACGCTCATCAGCTCGAAGAACACGAACATGTTGAAGAGATCGCTCGAGAGCACGAAGCCGACCATCGCTCCAAGGAAGACGAGCATGAGCACATGGAAATGCGGAGGCACGCTCTCGGCGAAGTAATCCCAGCTGACGACCAACGCGGCGGTTGCCAGCGCGCCCACGAGGGCCGCCATTGACGCGACCAGCGGGTCGACGCTGAAGGAGATGCCGATCGCGGTCCCGGATCGAGGCCTCCAGCCGCCGAACCAGTAGTGGATCGTCTCGTCCGACGAACGGAAGACGAGCACCGTCGAGAGCGCAGTCACGGCTGCCGCGACGGCAATCGCGACCGCATTGTCGAAACGGGACGGCGCGAAGTGCCCAATCGCGGCGAGGACGGCCGCGGCGAGAAGCGGCACCGCGACGACAATGGGCACGAGCGTCACGTCTGGTTCCTCCGCAGCTCGTCCGGATCGACCGTCCCGGCGCGCTTCCAGATTTCGATCACGAGCGCGAGCAGCAGCGCAGCCACTGTGACGCCGACGACGACGTCCGTGAGCGTGAGCGCCTGCACGACCGGATCGACCGCGCCGACCCTCACGGGCACGCCGGATGTGAAGATCGGTGCCTTCTTCCCTGTCCGGTAGCCGATCGCGAGCAACAGCACGTACGTCGACGACTGCGTCACACCGAGACAGATCACGAGATGCACGAGGTGCCGGCTCGTGACGATCCCGTAGAGACCGACGAAGAACAGCCACGCCGCCAGTGCGTACGGCAGAAAGCTCACTCGGGGTACATCACTTCCTCAATGAATTCGTGACAGAGGAGAACGACTGCCGCCGCCACTGCCAGCCCGGTCGCACCGTTGAGAATCGCGATCGTCCCCGACGAGGCGAGCGTCCCCTTCGTTCCGAGGTCGAACACGTTCTCGAGGAACAGACCACCGGCCAGAAGCGCCGAGATGCCGACCATGATGATGGTCCCGACGCCGACACCTTCGGCGGCGTCCATCAGCCACTGCGGGCTCGCTGCGCGGTACGCTCGATAACGCCCTGCGGCATAGATCAGAAGGAGCCCCGCCGCCGCCGCGACGCCGCCCTGAAAGCCGCCGCCGGGCGTGAGGTAGCCGTGCGCAATGACGAACAGACCGAGCAGAACGGTCGGTCCGACGAGCGAGAGCCCGATCGCGCGCACCGCCTCGCTACGCACCTCATCGCGTGGACGCTCCCGCTCATCCCGTGCCTCGCGCAGCAGCAAGGCCACGGCCATCACCGCTGCGAAGAGGATGAACTCTTCGCCGAGGGTGTCGAAGCCGCGGTAGTCGAACACGATCGCAGAGACGACGTTCGTGACGTGGCGCTCGCTGCCGGCCACGTCGATCAGAATCCAGCCGTACTCGCCCTGGAAGTCGCCGAAAGCGGGTAGCCCGGTCAGCCCCCACACCACGACTCCGGCGAGGACCAGCCCTGAGGCGCCGAACAGTATGAGACGCGCCCTTCGACTCATTCGCGCCGCCGGCCGCGCAGCTTCGCCAGCGCGGCGAGGAAGATGAACGGCGCCGCGACGCTCGATACGACCAGTTCGGAGATCGCCACGTCGGGTGCCTGAAAGACGACGAACAGGACAACGAGCGCGAGCCCGTACAACCCGACCACCAGGACTTGGCGCAAAGGATCGCGCGTCGTCACGACCGCCAGTCCGCCCAGGCCGACGAGTGCGATCACGACGAGCTGCAGTGGGATCATCGGCGCCGGCTCCGAGCGGCGCGCGCCGTCGCGTGCGCGGCGACCGGGCTCACCAGAAACAGGGCGACGGCGATTACGAGCGCATTGATGCCCGGCTGTGTCCAGTGCTCTTCGAGGAGGACCGCGGCCGCGACAAGAAAGGGCGGCACTGCAGACGCAGCCATGGCGTAGTGCAGCCGGTCGTAAACGTCGTGCATCACGATCAGGCCGACCGAGCAGAGCAATTCACCGGCGACGGCCGCGCCGACCAGCACGTCGACGGCAAGGTCGTGGGCGCTCATACGTGTCGCCCCATGAACCGCGCGATCAGAAGGACGCCGAAGAACGAGAAAACGGCGAGGATCAGTGCGACGCCCGTGTATGCGGCGCGATTGAACCCCTCAGCGAGCAGGAGGAGCACGAGCGTCACGACTGTGCCTGACGTCTGGAGCGCCACGAGAGCGTCGACTCGGGTTGAGCGGAGCGCGAGCCAGCCACACGGAACGAGACCGAGCAACAGCGCGGTAGCTCCCCAGAGCCAGACGTTCACGGCAGGGTCTGCGCGGCCGATCCAGGGACGAGATCGTGCACGAGCACCACGCCGTGCGCCTCGTCGACGTCGACCACGAGCGAGTTCGGCGCCAGTGAGCCTGCGACTGCGACGAAAGCACGGCGGCCGGCATCTACGTCGCGCGAACCGCCGGTCGGGAACTCGACCCTGCGCGTGCGACCGGCCGGTCGGCGCACGAGCGCTGCGGTGACGACGAAGAAATCGGGGATGACACGCAGAAGCGGCCTCCAAAGCTCGCGCAGCCAA
>JBKOVW010000209.1:0-6205 GCA_046724095.1 Actinomycetota bacterium
GACCTGGCCGTTGAGGCCAAGGCTCGTGCCTGACACGTTTGCGACGAGGATGCGCGTGGGCGCCCCGAGCTCGAGGCTGCCGTCGCGCTCCACGCGGGCGACCGTGGTCGGGAAGGGATCCGGCGGCTGCGCCTGGAGCACGGCCACGTGACGGACGTCGCGGTTCCAGCTCTCGAGGCCCGTCCCGACGAAGTAGTCGGAGCCGGGCAGGACGAGGTACGTCGCCGGGCCGAGCTGCGAGCGGTCGAGCCAGTCGGCCGGCTGCGCGTTGAAGGTGCGCGCCGCGAAGCCGGTCGCGAGGCGGTCGGTCGCGTACGCGGCGGCGCCTGTCGCCAGACCGATCGCGATCGCGACGCCCGCGACCACGTACGGCAGGCGGCGCGCGGCGAGGGCCAGTGCGCCGAGCGCGAGCGGCGCCAGCGCGTACAGCAGCGACGCGTTCGTCAGCCCCAGGTAGAAGGACGCGCGCGCGAAGCCCGTCAGCGTGAACGAGTCGAAGAAGAACCCGGCCGTCCCCGTCAGGCCGGGGAACGACACGAGCGACAGCGCAACGGCTCCCGCGATCGTGAACAGCAGGTATGCGCGCCGCCACGGCGCGCCGCGCTCGACGTACGCGAAGAACGCGAGGAAGACGAGCGGCGTGACGTAGAAGACGTATCGCTCGAGCGGACGGTGCGCCTCGCCGGCGGCGATCAGCGCCGCCTGACCGAGGAAGAGCACCGTGCACGCGATCGAGATCACGCCGATCGGCGTCCGCCGCAGCAACGCGAGCCCGAACAGCGCGCCGGGGACGACAGCGAGCCCGAGCGAGAACGGCAGCAGCGAGCCCGTCGTCAGCGCCCAGTGCGCAACCGCGCCGGGATCGTGTCCGATGTGCGTCGCCTCGCCGTACTGTCCCAGCGCGCCCGGCACACCTACGAGCACCACGAGTAACAGAGTCGTGAGCGTGACTGGCACCAGATGGCGGCGGTATCGGCCACGTTCGCAAACGGCCACCGCGGCGAGGTACGCGAGCGGCAGTACCAGGAACTGCACGCGCGTCGCGATCGCCACCGCGCAGACGAACGGCACCGCGACCGTCGGCCGCTCCACGGCACGCACGAGCACGAGCACCGCGCAGAGGAAGACCGGATACGCCAGCGCCTCCGACATGAGGTAGCCGTGGTAGAGCATCCCCGGCGTCGCGACCGTCGCGGCCGCGGTGACGAGCGCATGGGAGGGACGGACGACGCGACGCGCGAGCCAGTACGCCGGGAAAACCGCGGCGGACATGATCGCCGCGTTCAGGAGCTTCGCGGCCGCGTACGCGTCGGTCATCGACGAGAGCAGCCACGCCGGCGACTGCGCGAGCGGTGCGAGCGGCGCGGGGAAGAAGAAGTGCTCGCCGCGGATCGAGAGGCCGTGTCCCGCGGCGATCGACTGCGACAGCTTCGAGTAGAGCAGCTCGTCGTTGAAGACCGTCGGCGTCGCGTGCCCGCGCGACTGCAGGAAGTGGTAGACGGTCGCGGTCGCGAACAGGAACGGCAGCGCCAGCGCCCGGCTGACGACGCGGACGCGTGGCAGAGCAACGGCTTCGGCCGCAGCGGTCATGCCGCTTGTATCGGCGTGCCTCTAGCCGGGCTTGACGAAGAGGCCGGCGGCGGCCTTCTCGCCGATGGCGCGCTCGGCGCCGTTCAGCCGTACGGTCATCTGGCCCGCGGCCGGCTGGGTCTCGCGTACCTCGATCTCGCGTCCCGGGACGAGCCCCTCGTCGTAGAACCAGTGGAGCAGGTCGCCGTCATGCTCGGCGAGCCGCACGATCGTCGCGCGGGCGCCGGGCTGGAGCTCGGCGAGCGGGGCGAGCTGCTTGTTCTCCTCCTGCTCGAAATCCGGGTCGACAGGCCAGCCGTGCGGACAGCGCTCGGGATGGCCCAGCCGGTCGTCGATCCGCTCGACCATGTCCTCCGTGAACGTGTCCCCGAGTGCGTCGGCGTGGACGTGCGCCTCGGCGGCCGTGTAGCCCATGAAGTCCGTGAGCAGCCGCTCGATGATCCGGTGCTTGCGGACGACGCGCTCCGCGCGGGCGCGGCCGGTCTCGGTCAGCAGCGCCTCCTTGTGCTCGCCGCGCTCGATCAGCCCCTCGCGCTCGAGCCGCTTCAGCATCTCGCCGGCCGATGCGCGGGAGACGCCGAGCATCTCGGCGACGCGCGAAGCGAGCGTGGGCGACGAGCCGCCGGCGACCGGGTACTCGCCGATCGGGAACGCGAGGAAGTAGATCGTCTCCAGGTACTCGTCGATCGAGTGCCCCTGCGCCATAGCACGTGATCGTAGCCTGTAAGGTGAGCCTTACATGAGCACCGCGCAGACTCTCCTGCTCGGCGCGATCGCCGGCGCGACCATCTTCCTCGGCCTGCCGATCGGCCGGATGCAGAACGTCAGCGCCGGGACGAAGGCGTTCCTCGCGTCGATCGCGACCGGAGTGCTGATCTTCCTGCTCTGGGACGTCCTCAGCGGCGCAGTGGAGCCGATCGAGAGCGCTTTGACGAGTGGCGACGACGGCACGTTCCTCTGGCGCGCGTTTCTGCTGCTCGCCGGCTTCGGCGTCGGCCTGATGAGCCTCGTCTACTACGACGTGTGGATGAAGCGGCGGCGGCGGAAGGCCTTCCTCGGGCCGGGCGCGGCCTCGACCGCCGAGTTCGAGCACGAGCACCACTTCACCGGGATGTCGCCCGCGCGCTGGCTAGCGACGTTCATCGCGATCGGCATCGGTCTGCACAACTTCTCCGAGGGGCTCGCGATCGGTCAGGCCTCGGCCTCCAACGAGCTCTCGCTCGCGCTCGTGCTGATCATCGGCTTCGGCCTGCACAACGCGACGGAGGGGCTCGGGATCTGCGCGCCGTTGACCGGCGACCGGGAGCGGCCGAGCTGGAGCTTCCTCGCACTGCTCGGATTGATCGGAGGCGGGCCGACGTTCATCGGCACCGTCATCGGGCAGGCCTGGGTGAACGAGAGCGTGATGATCCTGTTCTTCGCGCTGGCGGCCGGCTCGATCCTCTACGTCGTGATGGAGCTGCTCAACGTCAGCCGCGCGCTCGCCTCTAAGCAGGTCGTCACGTGGGGAATCCTGCTCGGGCTCTTCCTAGGGTTCGCGACCGATTTCATCCTGGTCGCTGCGGGCGCGTAGCGCGTACTACCGCGAGATCCTTGTAGCTCCACCTGACCTCGGGGTCGAGGCCGGCGTCGCGCAGCCAGGCGAGCTGGTCGTCGAGGCGGTCGGGCATGTCGTAGATGCCGTCGACCGGCGTGACGACGTCCTCATCGCGCTCGGGGACGATCACGTCGGCGAGCACGAAGGCGCCGCCGGGCCCGAGCACCCGTGCGATGCGGCGGAAGAGGTCCTGCTTGCCCTCGCCGTCGAGGTGATGGACGGCGAGCGCCGAGACGACGAGGTCGAAGGGGCCGTCCGGGAGCGCATCCTCGAGCCGCGCGAGCCTGAGGTCGGCTTCCGGGACGACGGTGCGCGCGCGCTCGAGCATCTCCTCGCTCGAGTCGACCGCGGTCAGCCGGGCGCCGGAGTGCTCGGCCAGCACGCGCCTCGCGGTCTCGCCGGTGCCGATCCCGAGCTCGAGGATGGTCCGCGCCGGCACGTCTCTGGCGGCCGCGGCGGTGTGCTCTTGCAGGTCCGGATAGGACGGCACCTCCTCGAGCATGTTCTGCAGGTACGTCTCGGGATCCCAGTGCCACTGCGTCACGACTCCACTCTACGCTGGTCGTTGTGAGCCGCTTTGCGTCCGTCTATCCGCTCGTCACCGCTCGCGCGCTCGCGCGCGAGTTCACATACGAGGTGCCCGACGACGTCGGGCCGGGCGCGGTGGTCGAGGTTCGCTTCGGCAACGCGAAGCGGCGCGGCGTCGTGACCGAGGTCGGAGTGACGCCGCCCGACGGCGTGACGGCGGCGCCGGTCGAGCGTGTCGTCGAGGAGCTACCGCGGCCGCTCGTCGAGCTCGCGCTGTGGGTGGCGGACTACTACGGCTCGACGCCCGGGCGTGCGTTCCAGCTCGTGGCGCCGGTGCAGCGCAAGCCGCGCGGCGAGCGCGCCCAGCCGGCGGAGCGCGACGCGTTGCCCGGGGAGCCGGCGCCGGCGGCGTTGAGTGAGTCCCAACAGGCGGCGCTCGCCCGCGTCGTGGGTCTGCTCGACGGCGGCGAGAGCGCGAACCTCCTCCTGTACGGCGCGACCGGAAGCGGCAAGACGGAGGTCTATCTGCAGGCGTGCGCGGCCGCCCTCGAGCGCGGCCGTGGCGCGATCGTGCTCGTGCCGGAGATCGCGCTGACACCGCAGGCGCTCGGGCGCTTCCGGGCCCGCTTCGGCGAGCGCATCGCCGTGCTGCACTCGGCGCTGACGGAGGCGGAGCGCCGCGACGAGCGCGCTCGCATTGCGCGCGGCGATGCACCGATCGTCCTCGGCGCGCGGTCGGCCGTGTTCGCACCGGTTGCGCGGCTCGGCGTGATCTGCGTCGACGAGGAGCACGACGCGTCGTACAAGCAGGAGTCGGATCCGCGCTACGACGCACGCACCGTCGCGGCGAAGCGCGCGTCGCTGGAGGGCGCCGTGGCGTTGTTCGGCAGCGCGACGCCGCGGCCGGAGACGTGGGGCAGCCTCGAGCGGCTCGAGCTCGGCGGCCGCATCGCCGGCCCGCTGCCGCCCGTGCGGGTCGTCGATCTGCGGCGCGAGTCGGGCTATCCGCTCTCGGCCCCGTTGCTCGCTGCGCTCGGCGCGATCGCCGAGCGCGGCGGCAAGGCGATCCTGCTGCTCAACCGCCGTGGTGTCGCGCCGGCGTTGCACTGCCGCGCCTGCGGTACGACGCTGCGCTGCGAGAACTGCGACGTCGCGCTCGTGCTGCACGGCGATCGCATGCTGCGCTGCCATCACTGCGCCTACACCGAGCCGGAGCCGGAGACGTGCCCCGTGTGCGGGTCGGCGGAGATCGTGCGCCTCGGCGCCGGCACGCAGCGCCTCGAGCGCGAGCTGGAGGAGAAGCTGCCCGAATTGGAGCGAATCCGTCTCGACGCCGACACGGTCGAGCGGCCGGGTGCGCTCGCCGACGCGCTGCGGCGCTTCGCCGAAGGCGACCGCGTCGTGCTCGTCGGCACGCAGATGGTCTCGAAGGGACATCACTTTCCCGGCGTCGCGCTCGCGGCTGTCGTCGACGCCGACACCGGGCTCGGCCTGCCGGACTTCCGCGCCGAGGAGCGGACGTTCCAGCTGCTGACGCAGCTCGCCGGACGCAGCGGCCGCGACGCGCCCGGGCGCGTGCTCGTGCAGACGTTCCAGCCCGACGCGCGCGCGATCGAGCTGGCGGCGCGGCACGACGTGCCGCGTTTCCTGGCGGGCGAGCTGGAGCGGCGGCGCGAGCTCGGCTACCCGCCGTTCCGCCATCTCGTGCGCATCGTCGTCGCCGGCCCGGAGCCGGACGCGCCGCTGCAGGCGCTGACGGAGCTGAAGGCAGGGCTGCCCGGCGACCTGCTCGGGCCGGCGCCGCTGCTGCGCCTGCGCGGCAAGTTCCGCGCGCAGCTCGTCGCGAAAACGGACCAGCCGCGCCGCATCGCCGCACAAGCGGGGCGCCTGCTCAGCGCCGCGGCGCCGGCGATGCGCCGCGCCGGCCTCAGCGTGGTCGTCGACGTCGACCCGCAGGGCTTTTGAGACACGTCTTAGGGACTGTCCCTAAGACATGTCCCTGCAGGTAACGTCGAAGCATGGTGACGACGCCGACGCTGCAGCTGCTCGAGTGGCTCGAGGAGAGCGAGCGCTCGTACGCCGAGACGGTCGACGTGTGGCGCTCGAGCTGTCCGCGCCTCACGGTGTGGGAGGACGCCGTCGCCGACGCGCTCGTGGCGGTGCGTAACGGCAGCGTCGTCGTGACGCCGCAGGGGCTCGCGCTAATTCAGTGACGGATCGACCGGCATGCGCGCGACGAGCTCGTACTCGCCGCCTTTGCGCCTGAGCACCGCGCTCCACAGGCCGTCGGGATCCTCCGTGAAGATGTCGTCGAGGTCGGCGCGCTCGACGATCCAGTCGTCGCGCTCGAGCTCGTCCTCGAGCTGATCCGGGCCCCAGCCCGCGACACCGGCGAACACGCGCGTGCGCTCCAGCTCCGGCGCGCCTTCCTCGAGCGCGTCGTCGAGCGCGACGAAGCCGATGTCCTCGATCACCACGACGCCCGCCTGG
>JBKOVW010000011.1:0-3504 GCA_046724095.1 Actinomycetota bacterium
GGCCTCGATGCCGAGCGCCCAGTCCGTCCCGCTGGGCTGCGTCGTCCGGGACAGCCGCTCGAGCGCATCTCGTGCGAGCTCGCCGTCTCCTGCGCGTACGGCCGCCTCGACGAGCTCGGGCAGCACCCACATGGAAGGCCAGGGATCGAAGGTCTTCGAGGCGGCTTGCCGGGCCGCTGATGCCGCCTCCTCGTAGCGGCCGAGGCCGTTGTGCAGGACCGCGGCCGCCCAGTGCGCGTCGGGGTCGTCCTGCTCGATCCCGCTCGCGATCGCTGCGGGAGCTTCGGCAGCCCTCCCTTGCAGCGCGCGGAGCCTGAGCAACGTGTAGGGCACGAACCGACTGCCGGTCGCCGCCGCCACGCTGCTGCTCTCCGCAACGAGCGATTCGGCGCCCGCAAAATCGCCCATCCACGTACGTGCTATGCCCAACTGGGCGAGGTAGAGCGGCAGCTCCGCAAGCGCGCCCGCCTCGCGGACGAGCTGGACCTGTCTCGCTGAGATCGCGAGCATCCCCTCGAAGTCCCACACGAGCGCGCTCGCGGCCCTGGCCGCCCAGCCCAGCCGGAGGACGTCCTCCACGGGGCTGTCGGCGAGCGCCTTCGCTGCCTCCTGCAGCGACGAGATCGCGGCGGCGTGTCCCTCCGTGGTCAGGAGAGCGAGGCCGTCGAGCAGGAGGTCGACCGGACTAGGAGCACCCGTCGGTGGAGGAAGGGCCCGGGCGGCACGGCAGATCTCGAGCAGAACACCGCCTCCAGCGAAGACGGCCGCGCCCCAGGCGGTCAGATAGGTCTCCCGTGCCAGCTCCAGGTCGAAGGGCTCGAGCCGCTTCGCGGCTTCCAGCAGCAAGACCGGAGCATCGCTGTCGTTGCCCGAGTCGAATGCGACTCGGCCGCGCAGCAGGTCCACCCGGGCGCGCTGGAACTCGTCGAGCGGCCCGGCGTGCGCCGTCGCGACGAGCCCGAGAGCCGCGTCGAACTTGCCGGCTTCGAGGCTCGCCTGTGCCGCGGCCAGCGCGCGCTCCGCACGCCGTGGGGGGTCGACTGTCAACGCGACGGCGCGCTGCAGGAACGCGGCCGCGGCGGCGAGCCCGCCACGAGCCTGCGCCCGGCCGGCAGAGCGCTCGAGCTCGGCGGCGACTTCCTCCCCCGGGCCCGGCGTGGCCCGCGCGCGGTGCCAGGCGCGCCGATCCGGGTCCGTCTCGGCGTCGGTGGCCTCGGCGAGGGCGCGATGGACACGGTGGCGGTCGTCGGCCGCGGCCGACCGATAGGCGGCGGATCGGACGAGTGGGTGCGCGAACTCGACGCGCCCACCGACCTCGAGCAGCCCGGCGTCCCCCGCGGGGTCGGCCGCGGCCATGTCGATACCGAGCGTCTCCGCGGCGCGGTGGAGCAGAACGGCGTCGCCCAACGGCTCCGCGGCCGCGGCGAGGACGAGCAACTGGGTATCGGAGGGGAGCTGGAGGAGTCGCCAGACGTAGCTCTGCTCGATCCTGCCGGCCACCGGCCGGCTGTCGGGCAGCCCGAACCCCCCGGCGAGATCTGCGGCGTTCCAGGTGCGCGGCAACTCGAGGAGCGCGAGCGGATTGCCGTGACTCTCCGTGACGATCTGGTCGCACACGGCCGCATCCAGCGGGCCGTGCACATTTTCCAGAAGCAGCGCGCGCGCATCGCTGTCGCCGAGCCCTTCGATGGACAACTCAGGGAGGCCGGCGAGGATGTTGTCGCCCATGCCCGTGCGCACTGCGCAGACGAGCGCGATCCGCTCGGCGAGGAGGCGGCGAGCGACGAAACCGACGATCTGCTCCGAGGCATGGTCGAGCCACTGCGCGTCGTCGACGATGCAGACGAGCGGCTGCCGGTCGGCGACCTCGGCAAGCAGCGTCAGCGCGGCGAGCCCGACCAGGAACCGGTCCGGCGGAGGACCTGCGCTCTGGCCGAGCACGGTCGCGAGCGCGTCGCGCTGCGGGACGGGCAGCCGGTCGAGATGTTCCAGCATGGGTGCGCAGAGTTGATGGAGGCCGCTGTAAGCCAGCTCCATCTCCGACTCGACGCCTGACGCCGTCGCGACGTGCCAGCCGCCGGCGCGGTCGGACACGTAGCCGAGCAGCGCGCTCTTGCCGACGCCCACCTCACCTCGAATGACCGTGACGCCACTCCGTCCGGCGAGCGCGTCGGTCAAGAGCCGGTCGAGTGCCTCACATTCGGCACGGCGTCCGAGGAGCCACATCGTCGGCGTCCCCTTGCATGCAAGAGCTCCTCCACTTCGATGGATTGATACCTGACCCGGATTCCATTCTTCCGCGCGCCGACGAGGGTGACCAGGGGACCAACCAGGGAATCCCACTGGTGCGAACACCGCGGTCGAAGCGCCAGGGTCTTCCCTACAGCGACACGACCCTGGAGGCAGCCATGAGCACCACCGAAGCCCGCAGTGGCGGCGCGACCGGCGACGCGAGCGCCGGGAAGGTCGACATGAAGCTGGAGGTGGTCACTATCCCGGTCTCGGATGTCGACCGCGCGAAGGACTTCTACGGGAGCCTCGGGTGGAGGCTGGACGTCACACCGCCCGGTGTGGTCCAGTTCACGCCGCCCGGCTCAGGGTGCTCGGTGCAGTTCGGCACGAACCGAACGTCTGCCGCGCCCGGATCCGCCCAGAATCAGTTTCTGATCGTCTCGGACATCAGAGCTGCCCGGGACGAGCTCGAGCGGCGCGGAGTCGAGGTGAGCGAGGTGTTCCACATAGGCATGGACGGCCCGGTGAGCGGTCCGGATCCGGATCGTCGCAGCTACGGCTCGTTCGCCTCGTTCAGCGATCCGGACGGCAATCGCTGGCTGCTCCAGGAGATCACGACCCGGCTGCCCGGCCGCATAGACCTCGCGGCGACGACGTTCGGTTCGGCGAGCGACCTGGCGAGCGCGATGCGGCGCGCATCGGTCGCCCACGGCGAGCACGAGAAGCGCATCGGCCGGGCAGACCCGGAGTGGCCCGACTGGTACGCCGCGTACATGGTGGCCGAGCAGGCTGGTGCGGAACTGCCCGAGTGACCGGTTACGACGTGCCGCGAATGGAGGAGCGATGACCACCGAGACGGCACGTCCGGACACGGAGCGCGCGCCCGAGCTGCTCGGGCAGACCGTCGTGGTGATGGGCGGCAGCTCCGGCATCGGGCTCGAGACGGCCCGGCGCGCCCGCGCCGAGGGAGCCGACGTGGTCCTCACGGCGCGCGACCCGGATCGTCTGCAACGTGTTGGGCTCGAGCTCGGGGCCAGCATCGCAGCCTTCGACTCGACCGACGCCGCGCGGCTCGAGCGGTTCTTCCGTGAGCTTCCGGGCACTGTCGACCACGTGCTGCTCTCGGGCGGGGGGCCCTACTACGCGCCGCTTGCGGAGCTGGACTTCGACGAAGCACGACGTGACGTCGAGCGGCATCTCTGGACGCCGCTCCGGGTCGCCCGACTGGCGATGGACAAGGTGCGACCCGGCGGGACCCTGTTGCTTCTCGGC
>JBKOVW010000334.1:0-3726 GCA_046724095.1 Actinomycetota bacterium
GATGACGGCGACGGCTCCCGTGAGTACCACCGCAGTCGCCGTCCCGTAGACGCCCAGGAACGCGGCCTCGCCGCTCCGGGCCAGCATGACCAGCGTGAACAGCACGAGAAAGCCTGTCGCGCACGACGTGCTGAGCGTGACGATCACGACTGCGTCGGCGCCTCTTGCAGAGTGCGTGAGCAACACCGAGGTGATGAGGCTCGGCGCGACCATCAGGAGTGCCGTCGCTCCGAAGGAGAGGAGCACAAGGACGCGCGATGCGATCCAGACACCGCGAACGTTCAGATCGCCTTCGCGACCCCCTGCGGCAAGCTGCGGAAACAGCGCCGTCGCAAGCGTGCCGGTGATCTGGTTGAGGCCGGTCACCAGCCGAATGCCGACGGCGAACACTGCGGCGGCTGCCACCGCGCCGGTTGCGTTCAGGACGACGGTGCCGCATGCAAACCCGAGCTGGCCGATCACGACCGGAAGGCCTATGCGGGTGACGCTTCTCCACGGGCCACGTCGTGCTGAGAGCGCGGCGCGCGCGGCCTCGTATGTGCGCAGCCGAAACGCCCCCGCGACAGTGAGGATGACGCTGCACTCCGCCAACCCGGCGAGCCAGACGGGAAAGGGCTCGTGCAGGCCGAAGCACAGAACTGCAAGGCCGGCAGGCGCCGCTGCGCGCAGCACGACGTACGTCGACCAGGGCCGGATGTCACCGTGCCCGTACGGCTCCCAGTAATTGAGAGCGGCGAACAGCAAGAGCGCCAGGGCGAACGGCAGCGTCGCCTGGAGCGACGGAAGCCCGCCGGCGGCGCCGACCGCAACGCCGAGCAAGGCGCATAACGCGCCGAGCTCCACGCGCACACGCAGGATCGATCCGCGCAGCTCGGCATCGATTCGGCGCGAGGCCGAGAGCCTTGCGCCGTAGAGGCCGGGGCCGTTGTCGATGACGATCTGGAGGAACCCGTAGGTCGCCTGTGCCGCGAGGACAGCGGCAAATGTCTGGCCCGACATCGTCCGGCTCCCGAAGGCGATCCATGCGAACTGCGACAGATGGCCGGCGACGGTTGCCGCACCGAATGTGGCGGCGCGCCCGCGAACCGACATCCGGCGCCGGCCGGCCGGCGGGCTGTCCTCAGAGCCGGCCACCATGACAGGCCTTTCTCCGGCGCGGGACCTTTTCCCGCCTGGTGCCGATGAACCCGACCCGTATGATCGTGGCCTTGCGCCACGTCCTGCTCGTCTCCCCCGACCGGGTGGCGCCCGAAATGGCAGGGCCGGGAGTTCGCTATGCCGAGCTCGCGCGCATCCTCGCGCGCGCCCATCACGTGCGGCTCGCAGCGCCCCACGGCAGCGTGTCGCCGGCTGACGGTCCGATTGTCGCGTCCTATGACCCCGAGCGTCGTGGCTCGCTCGACCGGCTCGTCGCCGGGTCGGATGTGGTGGTCGCGCCGCCGCTCGCTCCGGCGCTCATCCGGTGCGTCGAGAGGCTCGGCCGACCCTGGATCGTCGATCTGTACAACCCCGAGCCGTTCGAGGGCCTCGCACATGCGCGACCTTCGGGATCCCACGACAGACTGCGAGACGTCGTCCGCATCGACCGACTCGCGTACGCCGCGCGCGCCGGCTCGTCCTTCATCTGCGCCGGCGAGCGCCAGCGCGACATGTGGCTCGGCCTGCTCGCCGCGCACCGCCGTCTCGACTCGCGCGAGTACCGGCGCGACCCCGAGCTTCGCGGGCTGATCGACGTCGTTCCCTTCGGGGTTCCCTCCGGAGCGCCGACGCGGCGCGACAACGGGCTGCGCGGAACCGTTTTTCCTGCGGACGCGAGGATCATGGTGTGGAACGGGGGCGTCTGGGACTGGCTCGATCCGGAGACGGTGCTGGCCGCGCTTGCGCTGCTTCGTAGCGAAGATCCCTCGTGGCAGTTGTCCTTCAGCGGCGTCGGCCGGCCCAGCCACCGGGCAGCCATGGGCGGCTCCGAACGCATACGGAGCCTCACCACCCGTCTCGGTCTCGACGCCGACGGCGCCGTTGACGTCCGCGAGTGGACACCGTACGCGGACCGAGCCACGCCGCTCCTCGACGCCGACCTCGGTGTCTCTGCACATGTCCCGTCATTGGAGGCGCGCTTCGCCCACCGCGCGCGGATGCTCGATCTCATCTGGACCCGGACGCCCATCCTTTGTTCGGAAGGCGACGAGTCGGCGGCGATTGTCAGGGACGAGGGACTCGGCGAGGCAGTCGTGCCGCAAGATCCCGAGGGGTTCGCCGCCGCCGCTGTGCGCATTGCGGACCGCGGTCGAGACTTCTACCGCGCCGCGCTCGACGCGGCGGCGGCGAAGCGAGAATGGGGAGTTGTCGCGGCGCCTCTCCTAGAGCGCGTCGAATCCACAGTTGCCGGGGGACGGCGACGATCGGGCGTCGTCGGCCGCGCCGTGGCTTTCCGCCACACGGCTGCGTTCGCGCTCAGGCGGCCGGCCGCTGCACTCGCGCGCCCGCGGCGTGTGCCCGGGAATAGCGCCGGAGCCACGCCTGACACACACCGACCGTGAGCGCGTCTTCGGGAGGTCTGTCTGCACGGACGCGACACGCGCGCCATCCGCGAATCCGCTCCTTCGCCGGTGCCAAGGAGCGATGACGTAGCGCGAGCAGGACCGATGCCGCCGTCTCCTGAGCGACCGCGAGTACCGCGGCACGGGTGTGCCGTTTCGAGACGACCCCGTATTTCCGGATGAGATAGCCGCGGCTGAAGCCGACGAGCAATGCCTTCTCGATGGATCCAGCGCCGACCGTCGCCGATCCTGCGTGCAACGCACGTGCCTCGGCCGCGAGCGCACATGATGCGCCGTGGCGGCGCAGACGGAGTGCCAGATCAAGATCCTCGTAGTACGCGAAGAAGCCCTCGTCAAAGCCACCAACGCGGCGAAACGCATCCATCGCGTACGCCGCGGCGGCCCCACACGGAGCGAGTGGAGGTTGACCGCCGCGATCCAGGACGCTGATGGGTCGCCCACCGAGATAGTCATGGGCACCGAGCGTCCGGTCGATCTCGAGCCCGGCCGTTTCGATCACGTGCGGCCGTGTTGCCTCCAGGAGGACGCCGGCCGACATCGTCGCACCGGCCAAGACGGGTGCGACGAGTGCCGGAAGGAAGCCGGCGTCGACCCTGAGGTCGTCGTTCAGCACGACGAGGATGTCGGCGTCGGCCCGTTGAGCAGCGGCGTTTACCGCTGCGGCAAAGCCGCGGTTTCCGTTCATCGAGATCACTTCGGCGTCTGCGCCCTGGAGCCGGTCGACGACGCGAGAGCTGAGGCCGTTGTCGGCAATGAGGACCTGCGCCTCGAGCGCGCTGCGTCGAAGTTGGGCGACCAGCTCTACGAGCACGTCGTCGCCTCGCAGCGACGGAATGACGACCGAGACCACCGGTCAGTAGGCGCCGCGAGCGCCGAGCACGGCGGACAACGTCATTGCGAGAATCCGCAGATCGCGGCCGAGGGTGAGATTCTCGATGTACTCGCGTTCGACGGCGACACGTTCCTCGAGGGTCAGCTCCCCCCGGCCTGAGATCTGCATCGGCCCGGTCAGGCCCGGCTTGATCGCAAGTCGGACGCGCTCCTCCGGGCCGTATCGTGCGACGAGGTCGACCTGCTCCGGACGCGGGCCGACGAGGCTCATCTCGCCTCGGAGCACGTTGATGAGCTGCGGCAGCTCGTCGAGGCTCGTGCGGCGCAAGACGCG
>JBKOVW010000346.1:0-6151 GCA_046724095.1 Actinomycetota bacterium
GTTGTCGGTCGGCCGCGCCGTACTCCTTGTCGCTGTCGTCGCCCCACATCACGCTCTTGCCTTGGTCAGCGGCCTCGAGCATTACGAGATGGGTCATGAACCGCGACGGCGTTGCGTCCTGCCAGTGATCGTATGAGACCGGTCATCGGTCGGCGGCCGGCCGCCGGTAAGGAACAGACGGAGTGCAGTCGAGCTCGTGTCTTCAAGTCCCATTCCAACGGGCTTGCCTGTCCGTACGCAGGCGCCGACGAGGACAAGCAACGATTCGACGAGGGTGGCGAGCGGGACGTCTGTGCGGATCTGGCCGCCCTCCTGGCCTCGCCGGAGCAGGGCTTCGAGCGGCGCAGTGAAGCCGGGTTCTGGTGGCCGCCTCTCCCGCAACAGGACGATGAAGTCCTGACCGACGCTGACCAAGGCGCGGATGGCGCGCGCTAGTCCTTCCTCGACGGGAACCTGTTTGAGGTTTGCTTCCGCGAGCCGGTTTCCAGCCTCCTCGTTGGCCATGGCCTCCAGCGCTTGAATGAGCGACTCGCGCCCTGGAAAGTGACGGTAGAGCGTCCCGCGTGTGATCTCTGCCGCGGCTGCGATCTCCGCCATGCTGGCGGCTTGGCGTGTGGCAAGCACACGCGCCGCCGCGAGCAGGATTCCTCGCCTCGTGCCTTGTCCCTGTTTGCTCATCCACGGGCCTTGGTCTGACATAGGTGTCGCATCAACGCGACAGCGTTGACAGGTCGCTGCGGACTGTGATCGAATCTGCAGGAAGGGGAGCGTTGATGCGCCACCGTACAACTGAACGGCCCTAACCCGGGCGGAGTGCGTCGGCTCCTGGGAGGCGGACGAAGGAGCTAACTGATGACGATGCGGCGGTTCTCTCGACGAACCTTCATCGCCTGGGTGGGCGGTGCGGGCGCAGGCTTCTACCTCTTCGGTCGGCTGCCCGGCATGAGCGCACCGGCCGCGCTCGCCCAGATCCCGGGCGGCACGCTCGATCCAAACGATGTGAGCAAGTACGTCACGCCGATGCTGATCCCGCCGGTGATGCCCAGGGCAGCTGTGATCACGGCGCCGGGCGGTAAGCCGGTCGACTACTACGAGATCTCGATGAGGCAGTTCGCGCAGCAGATCCTGCCAGCGGGAATGCCGCAAACGACGGTGTGGGGCTACGGCGGCAAGTCAGCGCAGAGCAACCGCGGCCTGCTCATCCACCACGCCCCCTCGCTCACGATCGAGGCGGCGGTGAACAGGCCGGTCCGCATCAAGTGGATCAACGAGCTCCTGGAGGCGAACGGGCACTTCCTACAGCACCTTCTCCCGGTTGATCCCACCCTGCACTGGGCGAATCCACCCGGCGGCACCTCCGGCCGCGACAGCCGTCCGACCTTCACGGAGACGCCCGAGCGCTATACGGGTCCGGTGCCGATCGTCACGCACGTGCACGGCGCCGTAGGCGTGCACGACGACAGCGACGGCTACGCGGAAGCGTGGTACCTCCCCGCCGCGAACAACATCCCGGGCGGCTTTGCGCGCGAGGGTACGTGGTACGACTTCTTCGCCGGCAAGGCCGCCGCGAGCTACGGCGTGACCTGGGGACCCGGGTCCGCCACCTTCCAGTACCCGAACGGGAACCGGGCTGCGACGATCTGGTACCACGACCACGCGCTCGGCATGACGCGCCTCAACGTCTACGCGGGCCCGGCCGGCTTCTACCTCATCCGCGGCGGGCCGGCCGGCGACAAGGCGGTGCTGGACAGCCGAACCGGCCAGACGGCGGTGCTTCCCGGCCCGGCGCCTCGCGAGGGGGACAAGTTCCCGCCCAATAAGCCCTACCGAGAGATACCGATCGCGATCCAGGACCGCGCGTTCAACACCGATGGCTCGCTCTTTTACCCGGACAGCCGCGAGTTCTTCGACGGGATCACCGGTCCGTATATCCCTGACACCGACATCTCGCCGATCTGGAACCCCGAGTTCTTCGGCAACATGATCATGGTCAACGGCAACACCTGGCCGTTCCTCCAGGTCGAGCAGCGTCGCTACCGACTCCGCTTCCTCAACGGCTGCCAGTCGCGGTTCCTGATCCTCGACTTCAGTGGCATCCCCGGCGTCGAGGTGTGGCAGATCGGCAACGAAGGTGGGTTCCTCACCACCCCGGTGAATCTCACGGCGGACAACCGGAACCGCCTCCTCATGGGCCTCGCCGAACGGGCAGACATGATCGTCGACTTCACCAACGTTCCCGTTGGGAACCACGTGCTTGGGAACATCGGCCCGGACGAGCCCTTCGGCGGCGGCGAGCCGCCCGGCGACTTCGACGTCTCCGACCCCGACACCACCGGTCAGATCATGCAATTCCGCGTCGTGCCGGCAGTCGGAGTCGACGACTCGACCCCGCCGCAATTCCTCCAGCTGCCCGAGATCACGCCGCTGCCCGCGGAGACCAAGACGCGGCCGCTGGCGCTAATCGAGGAGCTGTCCGAGTTCTTCGAAGACGCCCCGGCCGAGGCGTTGCTCGGGATCGTCACCGACGGAGTTTTGATGAAGCGCGAGTGGATGGACCCCGTCACCGAGAATCCGGCCGTCGGCGCGACCGAGGTCTGGGAGCTCTACAACACGACGGCCGATGCCCATCCGATGCACATCCACGAGATCACCTTCGAGGTGGTCAACCGCGAGGGCCTCGTCCTCGAAGGCGAGGAGGTCAAGATTCCGATCGAGCTCGACGGCAACGTCAGCCCGCCGGAGGCGTGGGAATCAGGCTTCAAGGACACCGTCATCGCCTACCCGGGACAAGTCACGCGAGTGAGGGCGCGCTTCGTCACCCCGGGCCAGTTCGTGTGGCACTGCCACATCGTCGAGCACGAGGACAACGAAATGATGCGGCCCTACCGCATCGGCCCGCTCCAGCCCGGCCAGCCCGAATGACCGGCCGCGTGAACCCGGCTCAGTTGCCGCAGCAGCCTTCGCTGCGCCAGCTCGCCCTGCCTTCCTTGACCGCGACGGCGGCGACGACGAGCGCCGCGGCAGGGTCAAGCCAGGTTGCCACATGGTGTTCAGCCCGAGTTCCAGTGGGCTGACCAACATGATGGCCGGCATTGGGAACGGCGAGGGCGCCGCAAACATGGCTGCGATGCTGAGCCGCTTCTCGCCCCTGCCGTTCTGCGGTGCCTAGACGCACCGCGAGAGACGGCTAAGGAGAGGCCCGCGAACGCGGGTCTCTCCATTGCGACGGCAATGATCAGCCGACCTGTCGCTCCTGGTGAGCGACAATCGGCCGATGGCCGTCTGTGATCGGTGCGGAACCGAGATCCCGCTCGGGGCCCGCTTTTGCCCGGGCTGCGGCACGCCTGTCTCAACTGAGCGCCTGCCGGAGGAGCGGAAGCTCGCCACGGTGCTGTTCGCCGACCTCGTCGGCTCGACGGCACTTGCCGGTGCCCGGGATCCGGAACGGACGCGGGCTCTGCTCGACGGGTTCTACGGAGCTATGGCCGAGGAGATCGATGCGAGCGCGCGGCCTGTCTCGAAGTGGAACTCCTTGAACGGCTCCTCTGCGACCTCCTGGTACATCTCCTTCACGCGTCGCTCGAATCCTCGGTGTCGAGCGTCTGGACCTCTGTGCTCATCGCGATCTCCTTTGCCTGGCGAGGAAGGTGGTCGAACTCGGTCTGGCGGTGTGCTGTGTGCTGATCGCCTTGAGCTCGCGGGGAGTGGGCAGCAGCCGTGGCGCGCGACCATCTACATGGCTTCACCGGTCACGGTCGCGACCATACGGAGCCGCAGCGCCGGCGAAAATCCGGAGTTCTCCGTACCTCAGCGTTCGGCCGGCTCGACGCCGGCGAGGCCGTGCCGGGTCGCGAAGAGCGCCGCCGCCGCTCGCGTGGAGACGCCGATCTTCGCGTAGACGTTCTGGATGTGCTGGTCGACCGTCTTCGGCGAGATCCCGAGCCGTTGCCCGATCTGCTTGGTCATCAGCCCGCTCGCCAGCAGCGCGAGCACCTCCGCCTCGCGGTCGGTCAGACCTGCCGGCCGCGGCGGCGAGAGCCTCCCCGCCTCCTGCCCCGCAGCCTCGAGCACCGCCGCGACCGCCGTCGCGTCCAGCCTCCCGGCGCGCACCTCGTCGCGGAGCAACTCCGCGGCCCGTGTGCGTGCGTGCGCGGGACGGTGAGGTCGCGGCTCGACCATCGCCTGGTAGGCGTTCGCGGCCGCGAGGATCCGGTCGCTGGGCGACAGGTCGTTGGCTGCGGCGCCACGCGGGTAGCCGGATCCGTCCAGCCGCTCCTGCTGCCGGCAGGCGATCTCGCCGAGCGAGCGCAGCAACTCCGGATGCTGCAGCACGCGCTCGGTGTAGTACGGATACAAACGCACCTTCTCTTGCTCGTCGCGCGAGAGCGGGCCTGGCTTGTTCCAGATGCTCGCCGTCAGCGCGACCCGCCCTACGTTGTGGACGAGGCCCGCTCGGCGCAGGGAGACGCACTCTTCCGCGTCGAGGCTCGCTTGCTCGCCGGCGGCCGCCGCGAGCTCGGCCACCGCAGCGGAATGCCCGAGTGTGTAGGGGATCGTCAGGTCGGCGAAATCGCCGAACACGCGCAGACCCTCGTCGACCTGCTCGCCCTCCAGCATCGCCGGCTCTCCCGGTTCTGCCGCCATGGCGGTCTCCCAAAGGGCGGCGCCGTCCAGGCCGTCGAGCAGCTCCGGCGCGGCCCGGCAGAATGCGTCGGCGACGGCCGGATCGAACGCGGCCCCCGCACGCTTGCGCACGACCGAGACCGCCCGCTCGAGCCCGCCGAGGCCGTGCTGGAGGTCGGCGTCCTCGGCTACCTGCATCAGCCGCACCGGAAGCGGCACCTGCTCGGCCCGCCGGCCGGCAGGCCAGCCGTTCCCGTCCCAGCGCTCGAACACGTCGCCGAGCGCCGCTTGGATCTCGGTTCCAAGGCCGAGGCGAAGCGCATGGGCCTGTGTCACCTCACAGTGGCCGGCCGCGCCCTTCCGAAAGGTTTTTCGGAGCTGGGCGAGCGCCCGCGCGACGGCCACGGCACGCCAGCGGGCCGGCTCACCCGCATGCATCGTGCGCGCGATCGCCAGAAACAGCTCGGCGCGCGACCCGAACAACGCCGGCGCCATCGCCGCCCGCACCACGATTTCGTCGCCGAACAGCGCAGCGTCCAGATGCGACTCCGCCGTGCAGCCCGCGTAGCGGAGCAACGCGACGTAATAGACCGGGCGACGATCCTCCTCCTCGAGACCGAGCAACTCCGCCAGGCGCACCCCGATCACGGTCGTGCGAAGCCCATGCTCGAGCGGCTCGCCCACGCCGAAATCCGTCGCCAGCGACAACGCACCGATCAACTCGGCCGCACGAAGTCTCGCAGGCGAAAGCCCGGCACCCGAGCGCCTCGACACCTGCACGCCGCGACGGGCATCAACCAAGCCCAGAACGTATACCTCAGGTGCGCGCACCGCACCCCGCGAGCCCAGCCCACGCCGACGGCCGGTCGACGGCGGGCGTTCGCCGAGCGCGGTGGCCGACGAAATCCACCACGACCCGGGCCGGGGCGACCATCTTCGCCCCTGGGACACGCGCTCGTCGACGTGGCGGCCTAGGGAACACTCCCTATTGCCCCCGAGCGGCGCGTGCACCTAGCGTCCCACTGCAATGGAGACGACACTCGGACGCTTCGGACGGCTCGGGCTCTGGACAGCTGACCATCGCCGCGCCGTCGCGCTGGCTTGGCTCACGGTCGCCGTCGGCCTCGGCGGGCTGGCGCCATTCGCCGAGCATGCGCTCTCGGGCGCCGGCTGGGTGGCCGTCGGCTCGCAATCGGATCGCGAGGCGAAGCTCGTCGGTCGCTACTTCCCCGGGCAGGGCAGCTACGCATTGTTCGCTGTGGTCCGCGCCGACGCGGGGCTTCGCTCACCGGCGGGACGCGAGACCGTCGCGCGTGTGCGGCGCGTGCTGGAAGGGTCCTCCGCCGTACGTCGCGTCCTTCCGATCCAGGCA
Organism: Actinomycetota bacterium; assembly: GCA_046724095.1. Taxonomy (GTDB): domain Bacteria; phylum Actinomycetota; class Thermoleophilia; order Gaiellales; family Gaiellaceae; genus 3-1-20CM-4-69-9. The sequence continues at coordinate 5,996 of JBKOVW010000346.1, forward strand.
GCGACGGACGGACGGACGGGCGTCGTCGAGGCCCTCGCGGCTCAAGACTCGACGAGCATGGTGCATGCGGCCGAGGACCTCGAGAAGCCGCTTGGCGCGGCGGCGGCACCGGGCGCCACCGTCCGGCTGACCGGCCCGGCGGCGATGTGGGCCGAC
>JBKOVW010000271.1:0-7477 GCA_046724095.1 Actinomycetota bacterium
TCGATCGCGACGTTCACCGGCGCCGGTCCGCGCGCGACGATCAGCTCCTTCAGCGAGCGCCCGTCCAGGTACTCCATCGCGATGTAGTAGGTGCCTTCGGCCTCGCCGCGGTCGTAGATCGAGACGATGTTGGGGTGCGAGAGGCTCGCCGCGTTCTTCGCCTCGCGGCGGAAGCGCTCGACGAACTGGTCGTCGCCGGCGTGCCGGTCGTTGAGGATCTTGATCGCGACGCGGCGCCCGAGCACCTCGTCCTCCGCGAGGTAGACGTTGGCCATGCCGCCCGTGCCGAGCTTGCGCACGATGCGGTAGCGCCCGTCGAAGAGGGTGTTCAGGAGGGTGTCGGAGACGGCCATCGGGGCTATCAGAGAGTAGGGTTCGCCCCTACCGGAGCGCTGCCTCCATCAGCTGCTTGGCGATCGGAGCGGCCACGGTGCCGCCGAAGCCGCCGGCCTGGTTCTCGACCACGACGGCAACTGCAATCTTCGGCCTGTCGGCGGGCGCGAAGGAGACGAACCAGGTCGTGTTGATGTTCGCGCGACCCGTCTCCGCGGTCCCCGTCTTGCCGGCGACGCGAACGCCGGGGATCTGCGCGCTGGTGCCGGTGCCGCCCTGCACGGCGAGCTCCATCATGTTCGTCAGCTCGTCGGCGGTCCGGCGCTTGATCGGGGTCGCGAGGCGCTCGGGCTTGTAGTGCGTGACGGTGTGTCCGCCGGGCGACAGGATGCGCTCGATCAGATGCGGCTTCATCTGGACGCCGTGATTCGCGATCGTCGCGCCGACCATCGCCATCTGCAGCGGCGTCACCTGCAGGCGCTCCTGCCCGAAGGCGAGACGGCCGGGATCGACCTGTGTGTCGGGCTGCGTCGGGACGAAGAGCCTGCCGTGGTCGTACAGCCCGCTGGCGACACGCTCGTTCTCGGGGATCTCGAGCGGCGGCACGGAGTAGAAGCCGAACCGGTCCGCGTACTTCAGAACCGTGCCGGCGCCGAGCGCCTTGCCGACGTTGCAGAAGACGGAGTTGATCGAGTGCTCGAACCCGGTTGCGAGGTTGACGTGCCCGAACGTCTCCGGCGCCTCCGGGTTGCCGGCGTTGCGTACCTGCTTGCCGTACTCGATGCAGTAGCCGGGGTCGTCGAAGGGCGAGTCCGGCGTGAACCGGCCGGTGTCGAGCGCCGCGGATGCAGTGACCATCTTGAACGTCGAGCCCGGCTGGTACTTGCCCGCCGTCGCGCGGTTCAGCAGCGCCGCGCCGCATGGCAGGTTCGTCCTTGTCGCCAGCTTGAAGTGCTTCTCGATCAGATTGGGATTGAAGGTCGGATTCGTCGCCATGGCGAGCACGCGGCCGGTCGACGGCTCGAGCGCGACGACCGCACCGCACTTCCCCCGCAAGGCGCGGAGCGCGAGTGCCTGGAGCTCCGGCCGGATCGTCAGCACGATGTTGTTGCCCGTCACCGTCGAGCCCTTGAGCTTGTCGATCGTCGAGCGGAAGACGGTGTCGAGATTGGCGTTCGAGCCGGTCAGGAAGTCGTTGTACGACTGCTCGATGCCCGTGCGGTTCCGAGACTGCGTGGAGTAGCCGACCACGTTGGCGAAGAGCGGGCCTGTCGGGTAGCGCCGGAAGTAGAGGGTCTGCCCGCCGACCTTCTTCCTCACGTTCGTGGCGAGCAGCGTGCGGCCGTCGGCTGCGTAGATCTTCCCGCGCTTGATCGTGAACGACGCGACCAGCTTGATGTCGTTGTCCTGCCGGTCGGCGAGGCCCGCGTTCGCCCAGGTCTGCCAGTACGTGACGCCCACGATCAGCGCCGCGAGCAGGACCAACGCGGCGACGCCGAGATGCGAGATCTGCTTGTTCACCTCAGAGCCTCACGGTTGGCGCGGTTGGAGACGAGCAGCAGCCCTGCGAGCACCAGAAAGTTGGCGACGACGCTCGAGCCTCCGTACGAGACGAGCGGCAGCGTGATCCCAGTCAGCGGGATCACGCGCAGCACGCCGCCGACGATGATGAACGTCTGCAGGGCGAAGCCGAACGTGAGCCCGGCCGCGAGCAGCTTCGAGAAGCCGTCCTGCGCGAGCAGCGCGATGCGCATCCCGCGCAGCACGAAGATCATGTAGACGAGCAGCAGTCCGGCCGCGCCGATCAGCCCGATCTCCTGGCTGATCACGGAGAAGATGAAGTCCGTGCTCGCGCCGGGGATGAGCGGGTGCCCGTCGATCGTCGTGAACGTCCCCTTGCCCAGCCCGGTGCCCGCGTAGCTGCCGTGCCCGATCGAGTAGAGCGACTTGACGAGCTGGAAGCTCTGGCAGTTCTGGCGGAGCGTCTCCTCGCCGGACAGCGGGCAGTAGACCTTGTGCGTCGTCCAGGGGTGGAGCCAGATCGTCACGCGGTCCTGGACGTGGGGCGTGATCTTCCAGACGCCGACCGCGCCGATCAGGAACAGGCCGAAACCGGCCGCAACGTAGGCGATCCGCGCCGTGGCGACGTAGAGCATCGCCAGGAAGATCCCGAAGTAGAGGAGGCCGCCGCCCAGGTCCCGCGTCTCGAGCAGGACGAGCATCGCGAGCGCCCAGATCACGAGCAGCGGGCCCCAGTCCTTGAGCCGCCCCTGCGCGAGGACCTCGCGCTTCTCGCGCATGTAGCCCGCGAGGAAGATGATCAACGCGATCTTGGCGAGCTCGCCCGGCTGGAACCGCAGCGCGCCGACGTGCACCCAGAGGCGCGCGCCGTTCACCGTCAGCCCGAGCACAGGGAGGATCGGCAGCAGCAGCAGCCCGATCGCCGTCAGTCCGAAGACGTACTTGTACGACTCGAGCTGGCGGTAGTCGTAGCGGAGCAGGAACAAGGTCAGCGCGAAGAGAGCGACCGCGACGACGATCCACGTGCCCTGCTTGAACGCGTCGCCCGGGTGGAGGCGGTAGATCTCCGTCAGCCCGATCGCAGTCAACAAGCCGGCGATCGGCAGCAGGTACGGGTCGGCGAACGGCACCGTGTAGCGCGCCACCAGATGCGCCGCCAGATAGAGCAGCAGGAAGAAGCCCGCGTACGCGAGCGATGACGTCGAGACGACGTCCTGCCGCGCGATGTAGACACTGGCGAACCCCACCGCCGTCAGCACGCCGACGACGATCAAGAACAGAAGCTCCCTGTTGCGAAGGCTCAGCGCACGAACCTCAGGTAGACCAGTAGGGCGACGACGGCGACGAACAAGAGGATCGCGAGCCACGCGAGGGCGCGCCGCCGTCGATGGCGCCGCCGGGTTGCTTTGTCGGCCGCCTGGATGTCGGCGACCGGCACGACGGCGGTGTCCACGACGGGAACGGCGTCGGCTTCCGAAAGGGTGTCATCCTCCTCGGGCAGCGCCTGCTCGCGCGTGTCGCCGTCGCTCGCGAGCACCCCGTCGGCGATCTCGAACGCGACGACCGTGATGTTGTCCTGGCCGCCGCCGCGGTTCGCCGCCTTGACGAGCGCGCGAAGCGCACCGTCGATGTCGTCGCGGTTGCGCTCGACGACGTCGAGGATCGATTCCTCCGAGACCATGTCGGTGAGCCCGTCGGAGCAGAGCAGGAAGAGGTCGCCGTCCTCGGCCTGGACGCTGAACGTGTCGACGTCGACGTCCGGGTCGGTGCCGAGCGCGCGGGTGATAACGGAGCGCTGCGGGTGCGTCTCGGCCTCTTCGCGCGAGAGCTTGCCGGTCTTGAGCAGCTCGTTGACGAGCGAGTGATCCTCGGTGAGCTGCTCCATCTGCGCATTGCGAATGAGGTACGCGCGGGAGTCGCCGACGTGGCCGAACGAGACGTAGTCTTCCTCGACGAGCGCGACCGTGATCGTCGTGCCCATGCCCGAAGTGTTCGGATCGCTGCTCGAGCGGTCGTAGACGCGGCGGTTCGCCTCCTGGATCAGATCGGCGATGCGCTGCTCGCCGCCGCCGTTCGCGTCGGCCTCCTTCAGCGCGGCGGTCGCAAGACGCGAGGCGACCTCGCCCGCCTGCGCGCCGCCCATGCCGTCTGCGATGGCGAACAGCGGCGGCTCGATGACATAGGCGTCCTCGTTGTGCCGCCGCGTGCGGCCCGGGTCGGTGATCGCTGCGACGCGGCCGATCATGCGTCATACCTCAGGTCTGTCTCGCCGATGCGGAGGATGTCGCCGTGCGTCAGGCGTCGCGGGTGCTCGAGCCGGGCTCCGTTCAGATACGTCCCGTTCGTCGAGCCGAGATCCTGCACCCAGACGCCGTCCTGGCGCGGCTCGAAGCGCGCGTGGCGAGCGGATGCGTACTCGTCGGAGCGGATCGCGATGTCGTTCTGCCCGCCGCGGCCGATCGTCAGCTGCGCCGAGTCGAGCTCGAAGTCCTGGCCCTCGTCCAGGTCGGGGCTCTTGACGACGACGAGGCGTCCCGTGACGGGGCCGCGGCGTGCCGGCTGGACGCCGCCCTGGCTCGACGGCGCGAGGATGAAGCTCTCCTGCGGCAGCCGCAGGTCGCGGCTCGCCGTCCGCACGATGCGCCAGATGAACAGGTAGAGGAGCACGAGAAACGCGATCTTGAGGACGAGCAGGACCTCATCGACGGCGGCTGAGTCGTAGAGCACGGCTACTCCGATTCGCGCGCGAACCGCACCTCGGTCGACCCGAGCGTGATGGTGTCGCCGCTACGCAGCTTCGCGCGCTTGACGCGCTTGCCGTTGACCTCGAGCCCGTTGGTCGAGCCGAGGTCGACGATCCAGTACGACGCGCCCTCCTGCCGCAGCTCCGCGTGCCGGCGCGAGACGTTCGCGTCGGCGAGCTGGATGTCGCAGTCCCGCGACCGGCCGATCACCACGCGGCGCTGTGTCACCTGATGACTGCTCCCGTTCCAGCTGAGCGTGACGAGCTCCGGCTCGACGCCCAGCTCCTCGGCCGAGACGGCTTGCGTCGGCTCGGGGATCGCCTTGGGCTTGTAGATCATCGTCGCGCCCGGCTCGACGTCGGCCGGCGGCTCGCCCTCGGCCGCGCGGCGGCGGTCCGGATGGACCATCCGCGTCGCGATCCCGAACTCGCCGACGTCGAGGTCGTCGTCGGTCTCCATCAACACGCGCGCGGGAGACAGAAGTGCGTAGCTCTCGCGGCGCGCGTGCTCGGACAGGTACTCCTGCAGCTCGCCGCGCAGGCTCTCCTCGTAGCTCTCGAACTGCTCGCGGTCGCCCGGCGAGAGGTACACGGTGTACTCGTTCGGGACGTAGACGCGGGAGACGGAGACCGAGCGGTGGTCGTCCATCTCCTTCGCAAGCTTCCGCGCCAGCTCGACCGGCTGAACGTTCGTCCGGAACGCGCGGCCGAAGATGCCCTCGAACAGGGCCTCGATCTTTCGCTCCACTGCGCGCAAAACCATGTGCCGGAATAGGTTAGGCGCCGGGCTCGCCGGCGCCGCCGAAGAGGCCGTGTGGGCTGGGCCCGCGCGGCCGTCCTAGCTAGCCGTCTTGGACAGTTTCGACCTCAGACCCGCAGGTCAAACCGCGTTGCGCGCCGATGCTAACGCACGGCCAGCGCGACACAGGTGGCCCAGACGCCCACCACCAGCGGGGCTGCCGCGACGGTGGGCACGGCCAGGAGAGCAGTGGCGAGGAAGCCGGCGCCCAGCAGGGCGACGGCCCAGAGCCCTCGCGCGCGCGCGTACGGAAGCAGGACGGCCACGGCCGCGAAGACGAGGGTCTCGACGGCGAGCGCCGGCGTCGCGACCAGCGCATGCCATAGAGCCGCGGCGACGCCGAATGGATCGCTGCTCGCAGCGACGCCGAGGTCCGGGGCGGCCGAGCCGTCGAAGGGCAGGTCCGCATGGCGGATACCGGCGACGATCCCAGCCGCGACCACGCCGGCCGCGACCAGCAGGCCGCGCCGGACAGGCGAGCGAACGGCGAGGCTTCCCAGCGGCAGGAGCCCGAGCGCTGCGATCGGCGCCAGCAGCGGGCCGAGCACGAAGAGCAGCCCGTGCTCCGACTCGCGCCAGCAGACGACAAGCAGGCAGGTTGCGACAGCGACATACAGGACGGCGGCCCCGAGCGCGAAGTTGCCGAGGGGAAGGATCGGAACGACGAGCGCAAATGCCAGCCCGAGCCGCGGGTGCAGGAAGGTCAGGCCGGCCGCGAGCGCGGCGAGCGCGAAGGGCCAGCCGGTCGGATAGAAAGGCAGCGCGAGCGACGTCCACAAGGTGAAGACTGCGGCCAGCCCCACCGGCACGAGCCGAGGAACGACGGCCGGAACGGCACGTGTCCGACCCCTGCCCTTACGGCCGCGGCGCTTCCGGCCGGCGAGCCGGAGCGAGCCGGCCAGCGAGGCCGCGTCGGGCCGGCGCGCTGGGTTCACGTCGAGGGCGCGCGCGATCGCATGGAGCAGCGGCTTCGGCAGGTCCGGACGCAGCGACTCGAGCGGCGGGGCGCCGTCCTCGATCGCCCGCGCGGTCTCGAGCAGGGAGCTCCGCCAGAACGGGTGCCGGCCGGCCAGCGCCTCCCACAGCATCACGCCGACGGCCCAGATGTCCGCGGCCTCGGTCGTGTCCGCGCCGGCCAGGCGCTCGGGCGCGATGTACGCCAGCGTGCCCGGCACGTCGCCCTGCGCCGTGAGCGTCTCGGCCTCCTGGATCTGCGCGAGGCCGAAGTCGAGCACCCGCACCGAGACGCGCGAGCCCTCGGCGAGCAGGACGTTGGACGGCTTGACGTCTCGATGCACGACACCGCGCGCGTGCGCGTGCGCCAGCGCATCGAGAATCTGGATTCCCGCCTCGATCGCCGAGGCGTCGTCGAGCTCGCCCGCGCGCATCGCCTCGCGGAACGTGCGGCCGGGCACGTACTCGTACGCGATGTACACGTGCTGCGAGTCGCGGCCGAACCCGTACGCCCGCTGGCAGCCCGGATGGCGCAGGCGAGCCGCCGCTTCGGCCTCCCGCTCCGCCCTCGAAGCCGCCTTGCCCTCGCGGGCGACGATCTTCAGCGCGACGTCGAGGCCGTTCCGCTCGTCGCGAGCGAGCCAGACCGATCCTGAGCCGCCGCTGCCGAGCGGACGCAGGGGGCGGTACCTCCCGAGGACGAGCTCGCTCTGGAGGACGGCTGGGGCGGCATTCGACATCAGCTTTCCTGGGTTGGCCAAGCCGTTTCCGAGTCCTGCCCGGCCGATCGCCGCGGCTGCGCTTGCGCTGCCGCTTTCAGGACGTGCGGGCCCCGACCGCACGTCCGTCGGAAACCGCCGACCGACACGCCTGGAGCCGGTACCAGCATCCCGACTGGTTAGAGTGACAGCGCTTTCGGCTGGGCCCAGTCCGCCATGACCGAGCGCGACACAGACATCGAGTTCGACTTCTTCGACGAGCCCGAAACCGAAGAGGCCACAGAACGCGTACGGGCTCCGCGCCGGCAGCCGCCGCGCGGCCCGCGCCGCCCGGTCCGGCCGCCGTCGGGCTTCATCCCGATGCTCCGGCTGGCCGGGCTGATCGCGTTCGTGATCCTCGCCGTTGTC
>JBKOVW010000259.1:0-4031 GCA_046724095.1 Actinomycetota bacterium
CGCGTTCGCGCAGTGGATGGAGGAGAACGTGATGCGCGAGAGCGTGCTCGCATGAGCGAGCTGATGGCCGTCTCGGCAGCACGCCGTCTCAACGACGGCGACGTCTGCTTCGTCGGTATCGGCCTGCCGAGCCTGGCGGCGAACCTCGCGCGGGCGACGCACGCTCCCGACTGCGTCCTCATCTACGAGAGTGGGACGATCGGCGCGAAGCCGACGGAGCTGCCGCTCTCGATCGGCGACGGCGAGCTGGCGGAGACCGCCGATGCCGTCGTCTCGGTGCCGGAGATGTTCGCGTACTGGCTGCAGGGGGAGCGCATCGACATCGGCTTCCTCGGCGCGGCACAGATCGACCGTCATGGGAACCTGAACAGCACCGTGATCGGCGACTACGACCATCCGGAGGTGCGCCTGCCCGGCGGCGGCGGGGCGCCCGAGATCGCGGCGTCGGTCCGCGACGTCTTCGTGATGCTGAGACAGTCGCCGCGCTCGTTCGTCGAGCGGCTCGACTTCAAGACGAGCGACGGCGATCGCGTGCGCGTCGTCGTGACCGATCTGGGTGTGCTCGAGCCGGGCGACGACAGCGAGCTGGAGCTGACGCAGGTGCATCCCGGCGTCGAGCCCGGCGAGGTGCGCGCCGCGACCGGCTGGGACCTGCGCATCGCGGACGATCTCGCCGTGACCGAGCCGCCCAGCGACGCAGAGCTCGAGGCGCTGCGCTCGCTGCGCACGAAAGGAGCGCCGGCGTGAGCATCGACCCGCCGCTCCTGTATCCCGACTACCGCTCGACCCAGACGCGCGCGCCGACGCGCCCGCTGCTCCCCCGGCCGGAGGACTTCCGTGACCTCGCGAGCCCGGTCTACGGCCACGGCGACATCGGGGAGCTCGACAACGACCTCACGCGCCAGCACGAGGGTGAGCCGCTCGGCGAGCGGATCACCGTGACCGGCCGGCTGCTCGAGGAGGACGGGCGTCCGGTGCGGAACGCGCTGATCGAGATCTGGCAGGCGAACGCCGCGGGCCGGTACCGACACGACGGCGACCGCCACCCGGCCCCGCTCGACCCGAACTTCACCGGGGCCGGCAGGACGCTCACCGACGAGGAGGGCAACTACCGCTTCGTCACCGTGAAGCCGGGCGCGTACCCCTGGCAGAACCATCCGAATGCATGGCGCCCTGCGCACGTCCACTTCTCCGTCTTCGGTCGGACGTTCGCCGGCCGGCTCGTGACGCAGATGTACTTCCCCGGCGACCCGCTGTTCGAGTTCGACCCGATCTTCCAGTCGGTGCGCGACGAGCAGGCGCGCGCGCGGCTGATCGCCGACTTCGAGCTCGAGCTCACGCAGCCGGAGTGGGCGCTCGGCTATCGCTTCGACATCGTCCTGCGCAAGACGCCGTTCGAATGACGCTCGGGCGGACGCCTTCGCAGACCGTCGGGCCGTACTTCACGATCGGCCTCTGCCGCGAGCGCCAGAACGAAGTGGTGCCGGGCGGGTCCGTGCACGTCGTCGGGCATGTTCTCGACGGCACCGGCGAGCCCGTGGCGGACGCGCTGATCGAGCTCTGGCAGCCCGAAGGGTGGGGCCGGTGCGGCACGGACGCAGAGGGTCGCTTCGAGTTTCTGACGGAGCGTCCGGCGGACGGCCACGCGGACGTGATCGTGTTCGCGCGCGGGCTGCTCAAGCACCTCGTCACACGCTGCGAGTTCCGGGAGGGCGACGTGGTGCAGTTCGACCTCCGCCTGCAGGGCGAGCAGGAGACGGCGTTCTTTGACGTTTGACGCGCTGTTCGTTCCCGACGCGCTGCGCGAGGCCGTGTCGGACGAGGCGTGGCTCGCGGGGATGCTGGAGGCCGAGCAAGCCTTGGCCGCGGCGCAGGGCATCGAGCTCGAGCTCGGGGACTTGGACGTCGCAGAGCTCGTCGAAGCGGGTCGAAAGGCGGGCAACCCCGTGGAGCCGCTGGCGCGGCAACTGCGAGAGCGGAATCCCCAGGCGCATCGCGGGGCGACGAGCCAGGACATTCTCGACACCGCGGCCGCACTCGTTGCTCGGAACGCGACACGGCTGATCGAGGGCGAGCTCGACGGAGTTGCGGCCGCGTGCGCGCGGCTCGCAGAGGAGCACCGCAGGACCGTCATGGCCGGCCGCACGCTGCTGCAACAGGCCGTGCCGATCACCTTCGGGCTCAAGGCAGCCGGCTGGCTCGTCGGCGTGGTGCATGCGCGCAGACGGCTCGGAGCCGCCAACCTGCCGGCGCAGCTCGGCGGCGCGGCGGGAACGCTCGCGGCCCTCGGCGACAAGGGGGCCGACGTCCTACGCGAGTACGCGTCACGGCTGGAGCTGCCCGAACCGGTCGTCCCGTGGCACACGCGGCGATTGCCGGTCGCGGAGCTCGGCGCCGCACTTTCCGTCGCGGCCGGCTTCGCCGGGAAGATCGCGCTCGACCTCGTGCTGCTGGCGCAGACCGAGGTGGGGGAGGTGCGCGAGCGTGACGGCGGCCCATCCTCGACGATGCCGCACAAGCGGAACCCGGTCGGCGCCACGCTTGCGCGGGCGTGCGCGGTGCGCGCACAGGCCGAGGCCGGCGTGCTGATGTCGGCGCTCGCGCAGGAGCACGAACGCGCAGCCGGTGCCTGGCACGCGGAGTGGGGCGCTCTCAGCGACGCGCTCGCATACACCGGCGGCGCCGCAGCGTCGCTACACGGTGCACTCGACGGCCTGGAGGTCGACGTCGAGCGCATGCGCGCGAACATTCGTCCCGAAGCGCTGTCGGAGGCGCAAGGAGACGCGGAGCACCCGGACGACTACCTCGGTGGCGCCGACGTCTTCGTCGACCGTGCGCTCGAGCTTTACCGCGGCGCGTGAACTACCGGCTCGACGGTGACGGCAATCGCGTTCTGGTGCTGTCCGGCTCACTCGGCTCGACTCTCCAGATGTGGGAGCCGCAGCTGCCCGCATTCACGGCACAGTTTCGCGTGCTGCGCTACGACCATCCCGGCCACGGTGGGTCTCCGGCGCTCGCCGAGACGACGGTCTCGAGCATGGCGCGGGAAGTCCTGGCTCTGCTCGACGAGCTCGGCACCGGCAGCGTGTCCTACTGCGGCCTCTCGCTGGGAGGCGCCGTCGGGATGCGCCTCGCGTTGGACCAGCCCGAGCGCATCGAGAAGCTCGTGCTCTGCTCGACCTCCGCTCGCTTCGCAACGCCGGAGTTCTGGCAGGGCCGCGCCGACACGGTCCGGCGCGACGGCGTCGAGGCGATCGCCGACGTCGTGCTCGAGCGGTGGTTCAGTGCCGCGTTCCGCGACGTGCGACGCTACCGCGAGATGCTGCTGTCGATCCCGAGCGAGGGCTATGCCCGCGCGTGCGAAGCGCTGCGCGATTGGGACGCACGCGGCGAGCTCAGCGGCATCGCGACGCCCACGTTCGCGATCGTCGGCGCCGACGATCCTTCGACGCCGCCGCCGGATCTCGAGGCGATCGTCGGAGAGATCCCCGGCGCGGCGCTCCTCATTGTCGACGACGCTCGCCACCTGGTGAACGTCGAGCGGGCCGACGAGTTCAACGAGGCGGTGCTCGCGCACCTATGAGCGACTACGAGCGCGGCCTCGAGGTCCGGCGAGAAGTGCTCGGCGACGAGCACGTCGACCGGGCGCTGGAGCGAGCGACCGGGCAGACGAAGGACTTCCAGGACTTCATCACGCGCTACGCATGGGGCGAGATCTGGGCGCGTCCGGGGCTCGACCGCCGCACGCGGAGCTGCATCACGCTGACCGCGCTCGTCGCCCTCGGCCGCTTCGACGAGCTGGCGATGCACATCCGGGGCGCGCGCCGGAACGGCGTCAATGACGAGGAGATCAAGGAAGTGCTGCTGCACTCCGCGGTCTACTGCGGCGTCCCTGCCGCGAACCAGGCGTTCGCCGTGTTCCAGCGCGTGCTCGACGAGGAGTGAGGCACGAGCGCACGCAGGTCGGGATCGTCGGCGCCGGCCCGGCGGGCCTGACGCTGGCGCGGCTGCTCGAGCTGGAAGGGATCGAA
>JBKOVW010000218.1:0-7210 GCA_046724095.1 Actinomycetota bacterium
GCCGAACGTCGGCCTCGCGAGCCTCGCGGGCGGCCGCGTCATCTATCCGCACGCGACACCCGAGTACTTCGCCGAGTTTGCGGCGCACGCGCGCGATCTCGGCGCGAAGGTCATCGGCGGCTGCTGCGGCACCACTCCGGCCGAGATCTCCGCGATCCGTTCCGCAGTCGAGGACGAGCGCCGGCCGCGCGCGCCGCTCGTGTTCGAGTCGCCGGAGCTCGTCGTCGCGCTCGGAGAGGAGCAGCGTGAGACCGGGCTCTCGCGCGCGCTTGCGGCCGGCGAGTGGGTCGTGTCCGTGCAGCTCGACCCGCCGCTCGGCGGCTCGAGCGCCGGGTTGGTCGAGGTGGCCGCAGCGCTGAAAGAATCCGGCAAAGTCGGGTGGGTCGACATCAACGACAACGCGACCGCGCGCGCCGGCATGAGCTCTCTGATGGTGTCCGCGACGATCGAGCGGCTGGCCGGCATCGAGACGATCCCGCACCTGACGACGCGCGATTGGTCGGTGCTCGGGCTGGAGTCGATGCTGCTCGGTGCCCATGCGGAAGGCGTGCGCAACGTCCTCGCGGTCACCGGCGATCCGCCCGAGGTCGGTGACTACCCGGGCTCGCGCGGCGTCTACGAGATCGACGCGATCGGCCTGACGCAGCTGCTGACGAACCTCAACCGCGGCGAGGACTTCCACGGCAGGCCGATCGATGCGCCGACGTCGTTCTTCTACAGCGTCGCCGTCAACCCGACGCCGGACGATCTGGAGGTGGAGCACGAGCGCTTCCAACAGAAGCTCGACGCAGGCGCGAAGTTCGCGATGACGCAGATCGTCTTCGACCTCGAGTACGTCGACCGGTTCGTGGAGCGCCTCGGCGGACGCTGGCCGATTCCCGTGCTGCTCGGGATCTTCCCGCTGACGAGCTATCGCCTCGCCATGCGCCTGCACAACGAGGTGCCAGGGATCGTCGTCCCGCAGAAGCTGCAAGACGCGCTCGAGGCCGCGGGCTCGAATGCCGCGGAGATCGGGTTCGCGCACGCACGCGAGCTGATCGCCGCGGCGCAGGAGAAGGCTGCCGGCGTGTACGTCGTGGCGCCGTTTCGCCGGCCGTTGCGCGTCCTTGAGCTCCTCTGAGCTGATGGGCGCGGCGCTCGAGCAGGCCGCGCTCGGGCTCGAAGCCGGAGAGCTGCCGATCGGCGCAGTCGTCGTCGCGGACGGCAACGTCGTGGCGCAGTCTCACTGGCGCGCGGGCGACGGGCTGCTCGCGCATCCGGAGCTCGTCGCGCTGCAGACGGCGAACCGCCGCGATGTCACGCTGGTGACGACGCTCGAGCCCTGCCTGCTCTGTATGGCCGCGGCGATGTTCCAGTTCGTGGAGCGGATCGTGTACGCGCTCGAGTCCCCGACGGACGGCGGCACGCGGATCGGCGGCGTCTGGGACCCCGCTGCCGGCTCGGTCGCCCCGTATCGGTTTCCCGCCGTGGAAGCCGGCGTCCGCCGCCACGAGTCCGCGCAGCTCGTCCGCGAGTTTCTCGAGCGCTTTCCCGGCTCGCGGTTCGCGCCGTGGGCGCGGACCCTCCTTTACTAAGGCGCCGACTTGGCGTAGAGGCCGTGCGCGCTTCGCTCGCACGGCCGTCCGACGCACAATCTCGGATCGCTGCGGCTTCGATCGCTGCGGCTTCGAAGCTTCGCCGGCAGGCCTAGGGCGCGCAGTCCCCGGTCGAGACGGGCCTGCGCGCGGAGCGCAGTGCCGCGCGCACGACGTTGTCCGGCACGCCGTAGCCGCCGACGGTGCGCAGCCGCGCGGCGAAGACCGTGGACTCGACCGATCCGCGCGCGTCGACGGCCGGCGCACCGGAGTCGCCGTGGCGGACGCGGCCGCCGAGTGAGGTGATCGCGCGTGTGACAGGACCACGGCCGTACGCGTCCTCGGCGAGGACGGTGGACGTCCGCCCGACGCGCGCCGGCGTCGCGGTGAACGGGCCGTTCTCGGGGAAGCCGAGGACGGCGACCGCCGCGCCGGAGCGCGCAGGAATCAACGGCAGCGGCCGGAGGCCGAGGTTGGCGACGTGCAGGACGGCGATGTCGTTCCGGGTGTCGAAGGCGACGACCTGTGCGGGCAGGCGCGCGCCGGATTGCAGCTCTACGGTCGTGTCCTCCTGCCCGGCGACGACGTGCGCGGCCGTAACGACGAGATCGGACCGCGCTGTCCACCCCGTTCCCTCGACGCCGACACCGCACGCCGTCCCGAGCACCCGCACGACGCTCGGCGCCGCGCTGCGCACGCCGGCGGAGTGCGCGAGGCGCGGATCCGGGGGTGTGAGCGGCGCGGCCGGGCCGCTGATCGCCGGGAACGGATCGATACGAGCGAGCGCGTTGAGCACCTTCTCCGGCGAGACGACCTCGTTCAGCCGGCGAAGCAGGGCCGACTTCTGCGCGCCGTGCCGCAGGTCGGCCTGTCCGGGCATGAGCAGCGCGACGGCGCCGAGCACCCACACGATCGCGAGGCCGGCGAAGGCGCCGAGCGCGATGCCGCCGAAGGAGTCGATCGTCGTCAGTCGCGGCGTGCGAATCCGCGAACGGAGCGACGTCCCGGCCAGCGTTCCGAGGGTCTCGAGCAGGATCGCGCCGACAGCGGCGCCCGCGAGCGCGGCGAGCGGCGTGTAGGGCGAGCTCCGGCCGCCCTGGAGCAGCGCGGGCGCCACGCGCGAGCCAAGCCAGGCGCCGAACACGATGCCGACGAGGGAGAGCGCGCTGGCGACCAGGCCTTTCTTCCAGCCGATGAACGCGGTCAGCGCGACGAAACCGAGGGCGATCAGATCGACCTTGGTCATTGATCTCGCAGGGTACTCGCTACACTGGGCGTCCCTTTGGGGGCGTAGTTCAGTTGGTTAGAACGCCGGCCTGTCACGCCGGAGGTCGCGGGTTCGAGTCCCGTCGCTCCCGCTGAGACTGCTCCGCCGTAGTTGCCGTGATCAGAGACCTAGGATCAGGCTGAGCGCCTCATCGAGCGCGCGCAACTCGCTCGCCTCGAGCCTTCCTGCCGATCGCCCCAGGCGTTCCGGGTCGACGACCGTCGTTTGCTCGACCAGGACGCGTGTTTCCTGTCGGTCGACAACGATCGTCGGGCGGAAGCTGGCCGGTCGCGCGCTCGTCGATGTGGGAGCGACCAGCGTCGTGCTGAGGTCGAGAAACTCGTCCGCTTGAACAACGACAGCAAAGCGAGCGCCGCGCTGCTCATGTCCGCGCGCGCCACGTCGGGGCGGCAAACGGAAGATCTCGCCGCGGACCACTACCCGGTCGGCGGAGGCGCGAGCTCGGCCATCTGTTCGCGGACGACGCGCATCTCTTCGCGATCTCGTTCGTCGGCGACGAGTTGGCGAACCTCGGCGCGGATCGCTGAGCGGACGCGACGGCGCGCAGCCGCCTCGCGAAGAGCGGTGCGGACGGCCTCGGAATCTGTCAGGCCATCACCACGAACGACGTCGAGCGCGGCAGAAGCGGCGTCGTCCAATCGAACATGGAGGGAGCGAGCCATATTCCGACTGTAGCACAGATCATGCTACAAACTCCTCAACGCCGGATCTCGATGCGGTGTCGTTCGCGGGTCGAAGCCCCGTCGCTCCCGCTCCCAAGCCGCCTGGAAACGGGCGGTTTCGCGTGTTCATGGTCAATCCTCGCTTCCTTGCCGACGCCCAATCGACGCCCGAACGATTCGCGTTCGGCTTCGTTCGCGACTCCAAACGGCCGCGGATCGAGTCTTCGGCGTCGCGCACCAGGTGGCCGTGATGCTTGTCGATCGTCTTCAGCGACGCGCCGGACTCAGGGCGACTCGCATCACGGCGCGGGAGCCTAAGCGAGACCCAAGGCGACCAATTGACAGAGCTGGGTCATACTCGCCAGACGACACCAGCCGTAGCGTAAGAGACGGGCAGTTCCTCCGGAGGCTCGCGCGCCGGCCCCAAGACGCGAACGCCGTAGGGCTGCCCTCCTTGCTGCGGCACGCTTCGTCTCTGAAGAAGCGCAGGGATCTGCGCCGCCGGACGGCCGCGCGCCAAGCTCCGCGCGCCCTTCATTCCGGAAATGAGCGAACCAGGAGGGGGGCCGCCCGCCAATTGCGGACGCCAGGTCGAGCCATGGCCTACGCAGCGACCTGCTCCTCGCGACACGGGACGGCGAATGCCTCCTGAATGCGGCGGTCGTCGCACGGCAATCCCAACCTGGCTCACGCTCCCTGCCGTGCGGCGACCCGGCGGAGATCGCAGCGCAAGCCGTAGGCGCTGTCGAGCTCCGGGACGCCTGCGGCTTTCGGAGCAGTGACTGTTCCGCCGTAGCCTCAGCGATTGGTGATCGCTGAGAGTTGCTCGGCCAGGCCGCGGCGGAAGGCAGGCACGCGCGCGAGGAGGCGTAACCCCAGATTGCGCAGCGGACGAACCGCCGGCGGAGCAGTGGCCAGTCGGGTGAGCCGATGGGCAAGTGCGACCACATGCATGGCCTCGGCACGACTACCGGCCGCATACTCGTCGAGCTTGTCCTCTCGACCTTCCCGCAGCGCAACCGACAGCGCATCCCCAAGAGTCACCGCATCACGCAGGCCGAGGTTCATGCCTTGCCCACCTGCCGGGCTGTGCGTATGTGCGGCGTCGCCGGCGAGCAGGACCCGCCCGGCCCGGTACTGGTCCGCCACCCGCTCGTGGATCCGAAACCTGGATCCCCAGATCACGTCGGTCACCTTCACCGATGCGCGACGCGGCCCCCGGGCGTTGAGCAGTTGCTGCGCATAGGCCACGTCGGGCTCCACCGGCGCATCGTCGACTTCGGCCACGAGCCGGAACGAGCCATCCGGCAACGGCGCCACGACCAACATGCCGGGTCTGGAGAAGAACAGCAGGACCTGGTCCGCGGGCAAGCCGCCCTCCACCCGCACGTCGGCCAGCGCGAAAGACAGCGGCAACGTGCCGTTGCCGTCGGAGCCGAGTCCGGCCAGGTCGCGGATCGTGCTGTTCATGCCGTCGGCCGCCACGACGTACTGGGCCCCGATGGTGTCGCCGCTGTCCAGCGTGACCTCGGCACCGTCTGCGGTTTGGCTGAGCCCGGTGGCGAGGTATGGGCGGTGGACGTTGCCGCCGAGTTCTTCGAGGCGGTCGAGCAGGACCTGCTCGGTGATGTTCTGCGGGACCATCAGCGTGTACGGATACTCCGTCGGAAGCCGGTCGAACCGGACCGGCACGAGTTCGCGATCCCCATCGCGGATGCTGAACCGGCGAGCCCGGATACCGAGTCCCGCCAGTCGCTTCGCAACGCCGATCCGCTCGAGCATCTCAAGGGTCCGGGCATGCACCACAGCGGCGCGAGAGGTATTCGCCCCCGCTGCCAGTTGGTCGATCACGGCGACGTCATGGCCGTGGCCGGCCAAAGAGGCGGCAGCGGCCAATCCCACCGGCCCCGCACCGACCACCAACACCTCGGTCCGGGCAGGAAGCTCACTCATGATTTTCTCCTTTGCTGGACGGCCTCATAGCCGGACGGCCGCGACCGCGATGATCGACGCCATGGCGATGCCTGGCGCGATCGCTCCGATGAACACGGCCCATCTGCTCGGCGTGCCGTCGTCGTTCGCAAGCCGTAGCCGGCGAAACGGCGTCACAGCTGCCGCCAGCAGTTGTCTCGTTCTCATGACGCGCCCAAGAGCGTGCGGTCGAAGAACCCGACAACGCGTCGCTCGTATTGCATGGGTTGCGCGTTGATGCCGCCCACGTGCCCGCTGCCTGGGACCTCCCACAGCGTCTTCGGCGCGCCGGCCGCGGCGTAGTAGGTCGGGTTGAGGTTCCGCTCGCCGTCCTGTCCGTGCTCGCCGTAGATGAAGAACACCGGCGTCGGCGCGATTCGGCCGACGAGGTCCTTGAGGCTCGCAGGTGGCGCATGGTTGGAGAAGAGCGCAACCCCGGCGGTGAGACCGGCATACGAGGGCAGTGCCAGCCAGTCCTTTCTGGTCATGTCGAGGTATTCGCGGACCGATCGTTCGCCGGCGCCTTCGGAGATCACGGCATTGAGGCCGCGAGACTTCGCGGCGGCCTCGAGCATCATCTCGCCGCCGACCGACAAGCCGATGCCGCCGATCCGCCCTGGCTCGACGTCCGGCCGAGCCTGGAGGAAGCGAACCGCGGCGTCGACGTCCCGGTAGCCCTCCCAGCCCCATGCGTTCGGATCGCCCTCGCTTTCGCCCTCGCCGCGGCGGTCGAAGAGCAGGACGCCATAGCCGTGCCGGGCGAGCATCCGCGCCGGCTTCTGCGTGCCCTTGCGGCCGGGAAAGGCGATCACGGCCGCTCCGTTTTTCGACGGCACGTACCAGCCCCGCAGGCGGAGCCCGTCAGCAGTCGTGAAGGTCACGTTCTCGTGTGACGCGCCGACGTGATCCGCAGGAACGAAAGCGCGTGCGCTATGCGTCAAGACGTACGCCATCAGGAAGGGAGCCAGGATCAGGTACGTGCCAACGAGAGCTCCAGCGGCGAGCAGGAATCTCCGCAGCACGCGACGGCGCAGGCGGTCGTCCACGCGTCTCGTCCGCCAGAGCGTGGTCGCTCCGACGCAGGCGAGCACGAGCCCACCGGCGATCGCGGCGAGCCCGGTGTAGTCGTCGCCTGAGAGTCGGCCGGCGTGGAGGTAGTAGACCGCCTCGATGCCGGTGACGACACCGAACACTCCGAGCACCACCGCGAGCGATCCGCGCAGCCCGGGTCGGAGCCGCGCGTAGAGCCCGGCGACCAACAGCAGCACGGCGATTGGAACCAGCCCGCTAACGAGGTGGTCGCCGGCGGAGGTGCCGGGCTGCGGCTGCAGGAAGTTGTCGTCGGCGACGTGGAGCCCGATCACGGCCAGGCCGGCCGCTGCGAATGTCGCCTCGTGGCGGCCCAGACTGACCGCGGCAAGAGCGCGACGTCCCGGGCTCCGAACCCGGGACGCCGCGGAGGTGGTCAGCGCCGCATCGCTCATTCGTATTGCAGCGCCTTGAGGATGTTCAGTCGGGAGGCACGGCGGGCCGGCAGGATCGCCGCGAGCATGCCGGCGACGATCGTCGCCACCACGAACACGCCGATCGTTGTCCACGGGATCGCGAGGACGATCCCCTCGTCGGACAGGGCTTGCGTCGTCAGGATCGCGAGAAACGTGCCGACCGCGATTCCGAGTGCCGCGCCGATCAGCGCGGTGACGATGCTCTCGTGC
>JBKOVW010000373.1:0-7612 GCA_046724095.1 Actinomycetota bacterium
CCACACAACGTCTCGGATGACGCCCGTTCCGTTGAAGACGGCCTTGCCGTCGACGTCGACGGTGCTGGAGCCGTTGCGCACGGCGACGACAGCGATCCGCCGGCCTTCGGGCGAGACGGCCGCCGCCGCGACGCGGCCGACGACGCCGATTCGCTGCAGCTGCGGCCCACGCCGCCCGAAGATCCCGACAGCGCGCGGGCCGACGGCGACGAGCCTGGAGTCGGCGGTCCACTGCAGCTTCTGCGGGGAGAGGCGCGTGCGGAGGTATGCCGACGAGTGCGCGCGGTCGACGTCCGTGATCGCGATGTTCCCGGCTCGGTTCACGTACGCGAGCGAGAGCGTCCCCGGCTGCCACGCCAGCACACCGGGCCGCGCGACGTGTGTCAGGAGATGGTCGCCGGTCCCGTCGCCGTTGACGACGCGCAGCGCGCCGCCGGCGAAGTACGCGATCCGGTAGCCCTCGTACGACCACTGCGGATCTGCGACGGCACCGCGGCGCGCGAGCTTCCAGTGCACCTTGCCGTTCGGTTCCAACGCGACGAGCTGATTCCCGCGCGCCGCCGCGAGGTACAAGCCATGCGGTGACCACGCGGCGTCGCGGTAGTCGCTCAGAAACCGCTTCGAGCCGTCGGCGCTCACGACCCAGGCGCCGTCGGCGGCGTTGACGAGAACGCGTCCGCCGCTCGGGAGGGCGACGAGGTGATCTTCGTTGCTCACCGCATCGCGCAGCGAGCCCCAGACCGCGAGACCGGGTGGGCTGAGCGCGGCCGCCAGGATCACGATCGCCGCGGTCACCGCGAGCAACGGGCGCAGGTCGCGGCGGCGGGGGGCGGGCAGCCGTTCCTCGTACGCGCCGCGCACGAGGGCCCAGCTGCGGTCGGCGCTCTCGGTCTCGCCGGGAACGGGATCGCGCCAGACGCTCACCGGACGTCCTCCCCGAGGCGCTGCGCAAGGTGGTCGAGCCCGCGGCGGAGCCTCGAGTTCACGGTCCCGCGCGGCAGGCCGGTCAGCTCGGCGATCTCTCCGGGCGTGTAGTCGAGGAGATGGCGGAGGACGATCACGGCACGATGCTCCGGCGAAAGCTCGGCGAGTGCCGCCGCCAGCGAGCGGGCATGCGGGTTGTCCGGGAGCGGCGTCGCGGCGAGGGTGTCGAGCCCCCTCTCGCCGGACTCCCGGCGCAACGCTCGCGCGCGCGACCAGTCGATCGCGCGATTGACGACGATGCGGTGGAGCCACGGGCCGAACGGACGGCGGCGGTCGAAGCGGTCGAGCGCCCGAACGGCGGCGAGGAACGCCTCCTGGGCGATGTCCTCAGCGGCCGCCGAGTCGTGGACGACGAGATACGCAGCGCGGTAGGCGCGCGGCCAGTGGTGCCTGAACAGCGACTCGAGATCCGCGACCGAGCCGCGCTGCGCGCCCCGCACCCACGCGCGATCATCGCGTTCCGAGCCCGCCATCAGGGTCCATTCAGAGGATTACGCGACGGAGGCGCGCGCAGGTCCCGGCGGCCGCAGGACCGCGAACTGGTCGGTGACCTCGAGCGCATGCGCCCGGAACCGGAACAACGACCCCGGCCGGCCGCCCGTCGGCCCTGAGGCACGTAGCCGGCCGGTGGGCTCGAGCACCCCGCGGCGCAGCAGCACGCGCTGGAGGTTGGTTGCCGACACGTCATGGCCGAGCGCTGCGGCGTAGAGGTCGCGCAGCTCGGAGATCGTGAACTCGCCGGGCGCGAGCGCAAACCCGATGTTCGTGTACGAGAGCTTGGCGCGCAGCCGTTCGCGACCGGTGAGCGCGATCGCCTCGTGGTCGAACGCGAGCGGCGGCAGCGCGTCGACCGGATGCCAATCCGTGTCGTCCGGTACGCGCGGGTCGGCGTCGCTCGGCACGAGCCCGAGGTACGCCGTGGCGAGCTGCCACTCGTGCGGTGTGCGCTCGGGCTCGCTGCGCGTCTCGAGTTGTTCGAGATGCGCGAGCTCCCGCACGTCGACCTTCTCCGCGAGGTGCCGCCGAATCGATTGCGCGAGCGTTTCGCCGGGCTCGAGATAGCCGCCGGGCAGCGCCCAGCTGCCCGCGAACGGCTCCTGTGCGCGCTGCCACAACAGGACTTGCAGGTCGCCGCGGCGCACCTGCAGCACCACCGCGAGGCTGACGTGAGCGGGAGTAGGGTGGTCGCTGCTAAGCTCGCTCACGGTTTTCGCCCCATAGTCGGAAACGTTAGCGGAAAGGCTCGGAATGAAGAGAACGCTCGTACTTCTCGCATCTGTCGCACTGTTCGTCGCCGGCTGCGGCGGCAGCGGGAGCAGCAGCAGCGCGTCGAAAACGACCACGGCCGCCGGGAAGGCCGGCAGCGGCAAGAAGATCGGCCTCGTTACCGACATCGGCGGCCTCAACGACCGCGGCTTCAACCATCTGTCGTACGTGGGGCTGCAGCGGGCGCAGCGCGAGCTCGGCGTTCACACGACCGTCTACCAGGCGAAGTCGACGCAGGATTACGTCCCGAACCTGTCGACGTTCGCACGCCAGGGATACGACCTCACGATCGGCGTCGGCTTCACCGAGGCGACTGCGATCGACACTGCCGCGACGAACTTCCCGAAGTCGAACTTCGCGATCGTCGACGTCGACCAGACGACCGAGCCCCACAAGCCGACGAACCTGCTCGGCCTGCTGTTCAAGGAGCAGGAGACGGGCTACCTCGTCGGCTATCTCGCCGGGCTCGAGATGAAGCGGAAGCCCGGCCCCGACGTGATCGGCTCCGTCGGCGGCCAGAAGCAGCCGCCCGTCGACCGCTTCATCGCCGGTTACCAGGCGGGCGCGAAGGCCGCCGATCCGGGCATCACGACACTGAACGGCTACTCGCAGGACTTCTCCGACCAGGCCAAGTGCAAGCAGGTCGCACTGAACCAGATCGAGCAGGGCGCCGGCGTGATCTTCCAGGTCGCCGGCGGGTGCGGGCTCGGTGCGCTCGACGCGGCGAAGGAGAAGGGTGTTTGGGGCATCGGCGTCGACGCCGATCAGTCGTTCCTCGGCCCGCACATCCTCACGAGCGCGGTGAAGCGCGTCGACACCGCGGTCTTCGATGCGGTCAAGCTCGTCGTCGACGGCAAGTTCAAGGGCGGCAACATCGTCTTCGGGCTGAAGGACAACGGCGTCGGCATCGGCAAGATCTCGCCGAAGGTGCCGCAGTCCGAGGTCGCAAAGATCAACCAGATCCGCGCCGACATCATCAGCGGCAAGATCAAGAACATCCCTACGGAGGTTCCGTAACCGCCATGCGGGACATGTCTTAGGGACAGTCCCTAAGACATGTCCCTACGGGAACACGGCTGACTGAGGCCGCAGGTCCAACGGGCCGCCGTCGTAGCAGTTGGACGACCGGTAGTCCTCCGGCTCGTTGGGGTAGCCGTCCTTGTAGACCCACGCCTGCAGCTCGAGCGCCTGCTTCGTCGGCACGCCGAGGCGCTCGGCGACGAAAGCCGTGTTCTGGAGCGCGTAGCACTCTGCGATGCCCTCGTCCTGGAAACCGCGCAGGTGGAACGACTCGTGTGCGAGCGTGTGCGCAGCCCACGCGGCCTTGAACTCCTTGAAGCCGCAGCTGGCGTGCGCGACACATGTGAAGTCGACACGGTCGAGGTGCCTCAGCGCCGCGCACGTCGACGGCGCGAGGTCGGTGTGGTTGGCCGGACGCCCGTCCGTGCCGAACTGGACCCGGCCGGCCTCGCCGCGGGTGTCCACGAGCGACGCTAGGAACCCGGGGCAGTGGACGCCGACCGGCCGGCCGGCCAGCTCGGTCGCGATCGCCGCAAGCGTCTTCTGCTGGTGAATCCGATCCTCGCGGCGCGCGAACCCGACCGCCGCAAGCGCGCCGACGATCAGCAGGGCTGCCGCGATGAGCCGCACCGACGAAGAATCGGCACGGCCTCGGACGACCTTGACTCAGAAGAGCTCCTCGCGGTTCGGACGGGTAGCAGGACGCCGATCGGGGAAGGACTCGCGAGCCACTTCACGTGGAGTCCATCGAGGAGGTCTGGAGTGCCGAAGTTGCAGAAGCCAGCGAAGCTGAAGGAGCCGGAGAAGCAGTTCCTGGAAAAGAACCCGTATGTGGGGATCGTGACGACGCTGCGCGAGGACGGATCGCCGCACTCGACGGTGGTCTGGGTCGACGTGGAGGACGGTAAGCCGTCGTTCAACACCGCCATCGGCCGCGCGAAGCCGAACCATCTGGAGCAGGACCCGCGGGCGTCGCTGCTGGTCGTGGATCCGAACGACGCCTACAAGTGGGTCGCCGTCAGCGGACGTGCACACATGACGGACGAGGGTGCGGACGACCAGATCGACAAGCTCGCCAAGAAGTACATCGGCAAGGACAAGTACCCGTGGCGCAAGCCGACCGAGCAGCGCGTGAAGGTCCTGATCGAGCCGGAGAAAGTCGACACGAGCGGATTCGACGGCTAGACCCAGGCGTCACCGTAAACTCGGCGCGTGAGCGCCGACCAACCGAGCGTCGCGGCTGCGGCCGAGCAGCTGCGCGGCGCGGCGAGCGTGGCCGAGCTGCTCGGCCTCACCGCCGAGTCCTTCGTCGAAGTGCTCGACGCACCCGCCTGCACGATCTCGCGCGTGATCGGCGACCTGCTCGTCGACCTCGTCCAGCATCGCCGTGAGGGCCGCGCCGACCGGCTCGGGCACGGCTACCTGATCTCCGACTTTCCGCTCACCCGGGCAGTGATCGAGCGGCGGGAGCCCAGGACCGTCTACACGGGCGACCCGGACGCCGACGCGGCCGAGTCCAAACTGCTCGGCGAGCTCGGCTTCGACTCCTTGCTGATGCTGCCGCTCGAGGCGGAGGACGCACCGTGGGGGCTGGTCGAGGTCTACGGAAACGGGCGCCGGTTCGAGCCCGCGGACGTGGACGTGGCGCGCGCGCTCGCCGTGGAAGCCGGGCACGTGCTCCAGCGCCTCTCGCGCCCGGTGGCGTAGCGCATGCGCGTGACGATCTGCGACGTCGGGCCTCGCGACGGCCTGCAGAACGAGCCCGAGACGCTGCCGCCGCGCGGGCGCGCCGAGCTCGTCAACCGTCTCGCCGCGGCGCGGCTGCCGCGGATCGAGGCGGCAAGCTTCGTGCGCCCGGATGCCGTGCCGCAGATGGCGGGCGCGGAGGACGTCGTCGCCGCGATCGAGCGGAGGGAGGGAACGGAGTACTCCGGCCTGGCGCTGAACGCGAAGGGCTACGAGCGGCTGGTCGCGACGGGTCTCGACCGCGTCAACTTCACGCTCGCGGCGACCGAGTCGTTCAGCCGTCGTAACGCCAACCAGTCGCTGGCGGCGGCGCGCGCCGCGGCCGCGGAGGTGATCGCGCACTCGGTGCTGCCGGTGACCGTCACGATCAGCGTCGCATTCGGGTGCCCGTTCGAGGGAAGGGTCGATCCCGGCGTCGTCGCGGAGCTCGCAGCCGAGCTCGACAGCGCCGAGATCGTCCTCGCCGACACGATCGGCGTCGCGACGCCGCGGCAGGTGCGCGCGCTCGTCCAACGCACCCAGGCAGTCGGCGTGCACCTGCACAACACCCGGAACACCGGCTACGCGAACGCCGTCGCCGCGCTCGAAGCCGGGGCGACGCTGTTCGACGCGTCGTGCGCAGGGCTCGGCGGATGCCCCTTCGCGCCGCGCGCGACGGGGAACATCGCGACCGAGGATCTCGTCTACCTGTTCGAGGGCGACGGCATCGAGACCGGCGTCGACCTCGATGCGCTGATCGCAATCGCGGAATGGCTGGAGGGCGTCCTCGGGCGACGCCTCGAGGGCCAGGTCTACCGCGCGGGCGCCTGGGCGGGCTGAGCCGCCTCGCTGAACGACCTCAGCGCGAGCGCGATCTCGTGCTCCGTCGTCTGCCAGTTCGAGACCGAGACACGGATCGCGCGCCGGCCGTCCCATGTCGTGCCGCTCATCCAGACCTCGCCTGCCTCCTGCACGCGGCGCAGCACGTCGTCGGTCTCCTCGTCGTTCGGGAAGCGGAAGAGGACCTGGTTCAGGACGACCTCGTTGAGCAGCTCGACGCCGGGCAGCAACACGATTCCCTCGGCGAAGCGCTGTGCGCACTCGCACGTCCGCTCGACCAGCTCGCGGAGCCCGCTGTGGCCCAGCGAGCGTAGTGCCGCGTAGACCGCGAAGCCGCGCGCGCGGCGCGAGAACTCGGGCACCCAATCGACCTGGTCGCGCACAGCCCGCGCGCCGTCGTCCTGGATCAGGTACGACGCGCTCACCGTCATTGCCGCACGATGTGCCTCGGTGTCGCTGCACAGGACGAGCGCCGAGTCGTAGGGGACGTTCAGCCACTTGTGCGCGTCGGTGATCCACGAGTCGGCGCGCTCGACGCCGCGCACGAGGTGGCGCAGCCGCGGGCTCGCGGCCGCCCACAGGCCGAAGGCGCCGTCCACGTGCAGCCACGCTCCGTGCGCCGCCGCCGCGTCGGCGATCTCTTCGAACGAATCGAAGGCTCCGGTGTTCACCTCACCGGCCTGTGCGCAGACGATCGTCGGACTGTCGCCGTGCTCCAGTGCGGTGCGAAGCGCCTCGGCATCCATCCGCCCCTGGTCGTCGGCCGCAACGGTCTCAGGTGCGCCGAGGCCGAGCAACCGCAGTGCGCGGTCGATCGTCACGTGGCGCTTCTCGCCGACGAGCACCCGGATACGCGGGCCGCCGGCGAGCCCGTCACGGGTGACGTCCCACCCCGCACGCTCGAGCACGCGGTACCGCGCGGCGGCGAGTGCCGTGACGCTGCCCATCTGCGTGCCGGTGACGAGGCCGATCGATGCGTTCGGCGGCAGGCCGAGCAGCTCGCAGACCCATTCGCGCACGACCTGCTCGACGATCGACGCCGCGGGGCCGCCTGCGTACAGGCCGGCATTCTGGTCCCACGTCGACGCGAGCCAGTCCGTCGCGAGCGCGGCGGGCAGCCCGCCGCCGATCACGAAACCGAAGTAGCGGCCGCTCGGCATCGCGACGAGGCCCGGGTCGGCGGCGGCTGCGAGCTCCGCGACGACCTGCTCCGGCTCGAGCGGATCGTGTTGCAAGGGCACGTGCAGCGACGACCGCAGCTCGTCGGTCGACGCCTGCGGGAACACGGGACGGTCTTCGAGCGAGTCGAGGAAGTCGGCCGCCAGCTCGGCCGTGCGTCGAAGGAGGGCCCGCGTATCCGTCATCGTCCGGAATCTACGCGCCTAGACGCGGGTCGCGCACGATTCCTTCCCCGGCGAGCGTCGCGATCGCATCCTCGTCGTAGCCGGCTTCCCGCAGGATCTCGGCCGAATGCTCGCCGAGCCGAGGCGGCGGCGAGCGGTGCAAGACGCGGGCTCCTTCGAAGGAGAGCGGCAGCGCCACCGTCGGGACGGGGCTCTGCTGGATCAGGCCGAGCGCGGCGGTTTGCTCGTGATCGGCGACCTGGCCGACGTCGTTCACCGGGGCGGCCGGGACCCCCGCGTCGGCGAGCCGCGTGAGCAGCTCGTCGCGTGATGCCGCGCCGACGCGCACCTGGATGAGCGCTGCCAGCTCTTCGCGGCGGGCCAGCCGGTCGGGGTTCGTCGCGAAGCGCGCGTCGGTCGCGAGCTCGTCGACT
>JBKOVW010000337.1:0-4456 GCA_046724095.1 Actinomycetota bacterium
CGGGCCCGGGGACTTGCGCTCGCCTTCGACGACGCCGTCGCGCTTGCGCTCGACCAGTGAGCCGCGGCGCGCTCGTCGGTCTCCTTGTCGCAGCGTCGGTCGCGTCTGCCCCGGCTCACGCACGCACTCCGTCGGCGGCGCAGTCTCTTCGCGTCTGCGTCGACCGTTGGAACCAGGAGAACATGGTCGACTGGGGCGGCCGCGTCGTGAACGTCGCCGCCCGGCCGGGGTGCGTGGTCTCGCTGATCTTCGACCGCGGCACGGTCGCCTGTCGGATCGCCCACGCGGGCGCCTACTGGTGTCCGCCGCTCCACGACGAGTACGGACCGCCTCGAAAGAAGAACGCCACGATCGGCAAACGGGGCGTGCTCAGGCTCGACAAGCCACTGGAAGGCACTCGGCCCACTGCGCCGCTCGCGTGGCAGCGCTACCCGCACGTCGACGGCTTCATCGACCCCTGGACCGCCGCGGGCAAGCTCCGCCGCGGGCTCAGGTTCTGGCGCCAGGACCACGGGCGCTGCTTCCAAGGCTCCGAGGAGACGTTGCTGAAGTCGGCCATCACGTGCCTGTCGCCCTCTCTTGCGCGGTCCGACCCGTGCATCCCGCAGCGGCGCGGCTGGGGCCGCGGCGGCATCGCGGCATGCGCCGACGGTCCGGGATACACGACCTTTCGGCGCTGGAAGATCACGGGGCGCTCTTGAGAACGGCCGCGAAGCTCAACTGCGCGGCGCTCGTCCTCGCGCTCGCCGCCAGCGCCTGCGACTCCCATTCGCACGGGGCGACTACGGCCCAGCCGTCGCCGCTCGGTGTCGTCTCGGTCGTGACGCCGCGTTTCCGCGTGGCGCGCTTCGAGACGGCCGGCACGTATCCCCGGTTTCGCGACGCGAAGGTCGAGCTCCAGGGCGTCAACCGGGCGCTGCGCGACGCGATCCTCGCCGATCAACGCGCCTTCGAGCCGATCGCGCGGCGCCATGCCGGGCACGGCTACTACGAGACCGAGCTCGACCGGACGCTGATCTCCGCAAGCAGCGTCGTCGTGAGCGTGCTGATCCCTCGCGCACGGGCGCTACTTCCCCTTCCCCCGGGCTCCGACGGCTGGCTCGCGCTCACACTTCGGGTCCCTTCCGGCAAGCGGGTCGCGCTGCCGGAGCTGTTCGCTCGGCGTGCGCAGGCAATGCGCATCCTGGACGCCAAGATCCGCAGCGACAGGTTTTTCGATGCCTCCGTCCGCCGGCACCCGGCCGCGGCGCTTCGGAACAACTGGTTCGCGGTGTTGCCGAGCGGCCTTGCAGTCGGTGTCGTCGGGGCTGCGCGTCAGGACGAGGTCGTCGTTCCGTACCGCGCGCTGCGGCCGTACCTGAGCCGGCTCGGGCTGACGCTCGTCGCGGGAGCCCGTTGGCCCGACTACCGTCCCGACCGCGCGCACTTCAGCTACTGCCGCCGTGTGGGGCTCTCGTTGTCCGAGCTTTCGGCGACCGGTGACGTCCCCTGCGCGACGGCCCGCAAGGTCGAAGCAACGGTGTTCTCTCGACGATGCATCTCCAAGAATCGCTGCATCGCGTCCGGGTTCACCTGCCTCGCCGTCTGGGACGGGCGATACGACCGTCCGTTCGACTACTCACACCACGCGATCTGCCGCGCCGGCAATCGGCGCATCGACATGGACGAGGGGTAGCGCAGTTCCCCGTTACTGATTCGCTGCGAAAGCGTGCCGAAACACGAACGGACACTTTCGGCGCGCGGCGCGCTCATCTATCCAGAACGGCGACACGTTCTTTCGACCGATCGGAGCGCACATGCATCGAATGTTCCTGCTCGTCGTTCTGTCCGCGTTACTCCTCCTACCGAGCCCGGCCGGCGCGAGCGCCTCGGGTGTAGTCGTCAGCCAGGTCTATGGCGGCGGCGGTAACAGCGGCGCGACGTTCCAGAACGACTTCGTCGAGCTCTTCAACGCCGGCGCCACCGCCCTCGACATATCCGGGTGGACGGTGCAATACGCAACCGCAGCGGGAACGTCGTGGCAGACGACGCCGCTGGCGGGAACGATCCCCGCCGGGCGCTACTACCTCGTCCAGCTCGCATCGAGCGCAGCAGTCGGCGCACCGCTGCCGGCACCGGATGCGACTGGCACGAGCAACCTCGCCGCGACGAGTGGAAAGATCGCGCTCGTCCGGAACGCAACGGCGCTCACGTGCGGCGCGTCGGCCGGCAGCTGTTCTGCAGACCCGTCCGTCGAAGACCTCGTCGGCTACGGCAACGCGAGCGACTTCGAGGGCACCGGGTCGGCGCCGGCGCCGTCGAACATCCTGGCTGCCCGACGCGCGAGCGAAGGCTGCGGCGACACGGGCGACAACGCGGCGGACTTCACCGCCGCGACTCCCGATCCACGAAATGCCGCGGCGGTGGCTCACGCCTGTGCGGGCACGCCGACGCCGGGGCCCGGTGCTGGGGTGCATGTGGACGTCGACATCGCGTCCGTTCTCTCGCTGTCGCTGGATCGCCCCTCGCTCAGCTTCGGGACCTCGGCGGCGGGTGCGACTCCGGCGCCGGTGGCGGAGAACGTCACGGTCTCGAGCAACAACGCAACCGGGTACTCCCTCGCCGTCGCGCGCAATGCGTTCACGCCACGCGATCTGCCGCTGGCGATCGGCGCTACAGCGCCGGCCGGCGCGAGCCTCGCACCGCCCCTCGCAGGCGGCGCACTCGTTCCGATCCCGGTGCAGCCCGCAGCGGCGCTGACGATTGGGACGAAGGACTCGTCGACCGCGGGCGCCGGCGACGTCTGGCCGACGCGGCTCGGCTTCTCGTCCGCACTGCCGCTCGTCCCGACCGGGCGCTACAGCGCAACGGTGACCTTCACCGCGATCGCACGGTGAGTCTCGCGCTCGCGGCCGCCGTCGCCATTGCGGCGACGACTGTCCCCACCGACACGGTGAGCGCCCGCCCAGTGGCGCTCGCCGTGTCGCCGGCACGCGCCGTCCTCGTCGCGCCGAGCTCGCGGACGCTCCAGCTCAGCAACCTCGGCACGGAACCGATAGCGGTCCGCGTCGGCTGGCGGTCGCTCGCGCGCGGCAGCGCGGCGCGAGAGTGGCTCCGCATCGCCCCCGGCCGGCTCGTCCTGCGCGGCAGGGCGCGTGCTCTGCTGACGGTCCGAGCAGGCAGCGGTGCGAGCCCGGGAGATCATCAACTGCTCGTACTGGTGACGGGACGACCATTGGAGTCGAACGGCATCGCCGTCCGCCTGCGCGTAGGCGTCCGTGTGCGTGTCCGCGCCCCAGGTCGGCTGGTACACAAGCTCGCCGTGGCTCGGCTCCGGGCGCGGCGCTTCCACGGTCAGCGTGCGGTGGTGGTTTCGGTTGCGAACCGCGGGAACGTCACCGAGCAATTGCGCGGTCGGCTGACCGTGACGCTCGTCGAGCGCGGCCGCGTAGTCTCACGACTCCGGCTCGGACGAGCCCGCGAGCTTTACCCCCAGGCGCGTGCAGCCATCGTGCTGCCGTACGCAGGCCGCGCGCGCGGGGTCGTCACCGCCATCGTCAGGCTTCGGCCGGGCGGACGGGTCCGTCCACTCGAGCGCCGCTACCGGCTGTTGCTCTGAGCCCAGTCGGAGGAGCCCCGCGTCGCGCGGGGCTCCTCCGACGCACGGCTCAGGGCAGCGTCACGTACTGCGACAGGAACGCCCGCGCGGAAGCGCTGTCGAGGCGATAGTCGACGTTCGTCGACCGGCACGGGGTGTCGCCGGTGATCGTCGTCGCCGCCACGATGCGGGTCTCGCTCGGGCCGGCGCCGAGGAAGTTCGGCCCGCCCGAGTCGCCGTAACAGGTACCTCCGTTGCCGGTCGACAGGTTCTGCGAGATACGCAGCCACGCGTCGTTGCCGGGCGCGGAGTTCAGCGTGCCGACGGCGACGTAGCGGACATCCGCGTAATGGAACGTCTTGCCGCCGGGACCGTTCGTGACGGCCTGCGCGCCGTAGCCGACGGACGTGAACTTCTGATCGCCCGACACCGTGTTCAGGGAACCCGCTGCGGGCAGCTGGGCCGGCGTGATGCCGCGAACCTGCTTGTCGAGAATGACGACGGCAATGTCGTGCGGGTCGCTCTGCGACTGGTCGTAGGCTGGATCCCCGTGCCACGTGCCCCAGTACGTCGTGCTCGTCGAGCGGTCGAACGACGACGCGAACGTCACCTCGACGCGGCTCACGCCTTCGTCGCAGTGCTCGGCAGTCAGGAACAGGCGCGGCGCGATCAGCGTGCCGGTGCACTCCTCCCACGTCCCGTCGGGGAACGCCTGCTGGGCGAGCAGCGCGCCGACCTCGGGATGCCGTTGCCGTCGGGTTGGCCGTTCGTGATCGCGAGCGCCCCTCCGACCACGAGGAGCGTCGCAAAGATTGCGGCAGCTGCCGCAAAGATCTGCCTCTTCAAGATTCCCTCCCCTTGGACTGGTCGGGGCAGAGT
>JBKOVW010000098.1:0-5282 GCA_046724095.1 Actinomycetota bacterium
CCGCGTCACGTTCATCGGCGTCGACACGAAGGACTTCTCCGCCGACGCACGCAGCTGGCAGCGTCAGCACGGGATCACCTATCCCAGCGTGCACGACGGCGGCGGCAAGGTGCTCGCGAAGTGGGGAGGGCTGCCGATCCCCCGCATCTTCTTCGTCGCGCGGAGCGGCAAGGTCGTCGGCGAGCTGATCGTGGAGGAAGACCTGCCGCGCTACCTCCGGCAGATCGCGGAGTCGTGAGGCTGCTCGCCCTCGCGTTCCTGGCGGCGCTGCTCGCGGCGCCCGTTGCACGCGCGAGCGATCGGCATCCGACGCAGGCCGAGCTCGAGGGCGAGGTGATGTGCCCCGTCTGCGGCACGACTCTCGACCAGTCCGACTCGCCGGCGGCGCAGCAGATCAAGCGCGTGATCGCGCGGCGCATCGCCGCGGGCGACACGAAGCAGGAGATCGAGGACCGCCTCGTCGCGAATTACGGCGAGGCCATCCTGGCCGCGCCTCCGCACCACGGCTTCGGCCTGGTCGCGTGGTGGCTGCCGATCGTCGGGATCACGGCTGCAGCCGTCCTCGTCGGCGCAGGGGCGTGGCGCTGGTCCCGCGTGCGCGACCCGGCCGCACCTGCCGCACCGCTCGACCCGGCGGCAGAGCGCCGGGTCGACGACGAGCTGCGACGCTACGAGGCCTGATGGAGAAGGCAGGGCTCCTCTTCCTGGCCGGCTTCGCGTCGATCGCCTTTCCGTGCGTCCTGCCGCTCGTGCCCGGTTACCTGTCGGCGGTCTCGGCCGTCGATGCCCAGCGGCTGGGCGACCCCGGCGTCGGGCGCCGCGTCGCGCTTGCGAGCGTGCCGTTCATCGCCGGCTTCGCCGCCGTCTTCGTCGCGCTCGGCGCCGCGGCGAGCCTCATCTCCAGCGCGCTGACGGACCAGACGCAGCGCGCGATCGCCGGCTTCATCCTCGTCGTCGCCGGCCTGGCGTTTCTCGGGCTCCTGCCGGGGACGGACCGGCTGGTGGCCGGCGGCTTGCTGCAGGGGGCGCGACGCCGCGGCTCACGCGTGCTGCTCGGCGGGGCGTTCGCGATCTGCGCGGCGCCGTGCGTCGGGCCGTTCCTCGGCGGCGCGTTCGCGGCCGCGAGCAACTCGGACACCGTGCTCCGCGGATCGGCATGGCTCGCTGCGTACTCGGCAGGGCTCGGGCTCGCGTTCCTGCTCGTCGCCGTCTTCTTCGTGCGCGGGATGACGTTCTTCCGCTGGCTGCGCGACCACTACCGCGTCTTCTCGATCGTCGGTGGCGTGATCCTGGTCGCGCTCGGCCTACTGCTGTTCTTCGACGAGTTCTACCGCGTCCAGATCTATACGCATCGCGTGCTCGAGGCCATCGGCCTGGGCGATCTCTAGCGCGCGCCGCAGCTGCACGAGCAGCGCATCGAGGTCGAGCCCACGGTGCGCGGGCGCGTACGGCGTCAGCCTGCGGATCGCTTTCTGGAGCTGCCGCTCGGTTCCGATTCGCCTGCCGCGCCCGGCCTGGTACCACGCGACTGCGACGTGAACGAGGCCCTGGAAGAAGTCGCGTTCCGGTTGTGGGGCCGCGCGCCAGGCGAGCTCGAGCTCCTCGTGCGCGGCGAAGTACTCGCCGGCACGTATGAGCTCAAGGCCCTCAAGGAAGCGACTCGTCGCTTCCGCAGAAAGGCCGGGCGAGCGTTGCTCGTCCGGCCGATTAACCCCGGTCACTAGGTGGCGGGAGAAACCGAATCGTCACTGCGCGTGGACTCTTGTAGTCCGATTCGAACTTCTCCGTCTTCGACCTGGACGTCGTAGGTGCGGAGCTGGATCGCGAGGTCGAACTCGTTCTGCCCTGTCCGCACGTCGTACTGCCAGCCATGCCAGGGGCAGGTGAGCACGCAGCCCTCGAGCCGGCCCTCGCCGAGCGGCCCTTGCAGGTGGAGGCAGTGCTGCTGGACGGCGTAGAAGCCGCCGCTGCAGTGCGCGAGCGCGACCTCCTCGTCGCCTGCCTGAACGGTGCGGATGGTGCCCGGCGGAACGTCTTCGACGCGGGCAACGGCCACGAAGTCCACGGGCGCGACACTAGCAACAGGACCTACAAGCGCGGTACGCTCCCGCCGTGGCCACGATCCTGGTGTGTGGGGTCGATGTCTTCTTCCGGGGCAAGCTCGAGGCGCTGCTGCCCGGCCATCACTTCGTGACTTCGGACAGTGCCGACTGGCCCGATCTCGTCATCGCCGACATCAGTCGTGTCGATCCGGACGATGTCGCCGACTCCTATCCCGAGGTGCCGATCGTCGGCTTCGGCGGCCACACGGACACCGCCGGATTGCGCCGGGCGCACGAGGCGGGCTTCGACCAGGTGCTCGTCAAGAACGCCCTTCATGAGCGTGCGCCTCAGATCGTCGAGGAGCTGATTGCGTCAGTAGAGTGACTGGCCGCGGATGACGTACATCATCGCCGAGCCGTGCATCGACATTAAGGACTTGTCCTGCGTGGACGTGTGTCCCGTGGACTGCATCCACCAGGCCGAACGGATCCTCGTGATCGACCCCGAGGAGTGCATCGACTGCTTCGCGCCGACGGAGGAGTTCATCACCCCGCACGGGCTCAAGAGCTTCGCCGAGATGGAGAACAAGGCGGTTCACGTCCTGACGGACGACGGCTTCAAGCCGGCCTACGTGCGCCGGTTCAGACGCAAGCCGCTCGTCAACATCACGCTCGCGCCGGCGTTCGAGGAACGCGACCGGTACGGCGGAACACGGCTTACGACCCGCAACGTCTCCAGGTTCCGGAAGAACGTGCTAGCCACGCCGACGCATGGCTGGATTCTCGCAGACAGCGATCGTACGGATGCGCTCGCGGTCGGACAGTTCGTGCCTTCTGCGCGCATTCAGCCGAAGCGGAGCTCCGAGTCGTACCGCCTCGGCGTCCTCCATGGTCTGGTCTTCGGCGATGGGAGCTGGAACAGGCAAGAGGTGCGCTCTGGCGAACACCTGCATTACGTGCAGCTCTACGGCGAGAAGGTTGCGCGCTTCAAGGACTTCTTCGACCAGCTCAACTTCTCGCCGTGTCTCGACGTGCACCCGGGTTATGTCGGCACGGGAGTCGTCCGGGCGCCGGTAAACCTGAAGCGTGCGCTGCCCGAGACCGGCGACAGCGAGTACATCGCCGGCTTCGTCGACGGTTGGATCGCGTCGGACGGCGACGAGGTGAAGGCCGGCTCCTGGCGGCTCCGCTCGACACACCACGAGGCCCTCGACTGGCTCGAGCGCGCAGCCCCGTACGCGGGCTACATCACGATCGGCTCGGGCGAGGAGGGTAACCGCGTCACGAACTTCGGCGTGCGTAGCCGCCCGATCCGCTGGCTCTACCTCGCGACGCGCGAAACGTACTGGCGCGTGATGAACGTCGAGCAGGTCGAGGCCGATGAAAAGGACACGTTCTGCGCGGTTGTGCCGGGCAAGCACACGTTCACACTGGCCGGGGGCGTTCTGGTCGGCAACTGCGGAGCATGCGAACCGGAGTGCCCGGTCGAGGCGATCTTCCCCGAGGACGCGCTCCCGGATAAGTGGCAGCCGTTCGTCGAGATCAACTACGCGTACGGCAAAGGGCTCGACGTCGTCAACGAGCTGACGGACAAGTACGCGACCGAGCACAACGTCCAGAACCCACCGCTGGAATAAGCAGCGCGAAACCGGGTACGGACCCGGCGTTGTCCAAATCACCGATCGACACAAAGATGTTCAGCACCACCGATGTAAGGGGGTTTGACGATGCCTCAGTCGGCATGGAGCTCGAAGCGCGAACGTCAGTACGAGCACATCAAGGATTCGGAAAAGAAGCAGGGCCGCTCGACGAAGCGCGCCAAGGAGATCGCGGCACGCACGGTCAACAAGGAGCGCGCGCGATCCGGAGAGACGAGGGGGCGCGCGTCCCGCACGTCGACGCGCGACATGTCGTCGTACCGTCGCGGCGGAATGCGCTCCGGCACGAACCGGCCGAAGGGCCGGACGAAGGAGCAGCTCTACAACGAGGCCAAGCGCCGTAACATCTCGGGCCGCTCTCAGATGACCAAGGCCCAGCTGCAGAGGGCAGTCGACGCAAGGAAGTAGGCCGTAGCTAGGGTGGGCGGCATGCAGCCCAACACGCTGGACCATGTCGCCTTCTGGCTGGCCGACCGCGAGCCGATCGCGGAGTTCGTCACAACCAAGCTCGGCTTGCACGTCATCGACCGGCAGGACAACTTCACGCTCGTCGGTGCCGACGCGCGCCGGGGCAAGCTGACCCTGTTCGACGCGGAAGGCCCGCGCGAGCAGGGAGCCTTCAAACACGTGGCCCTACGCGTCTCCAAACTTCCCGAGGGCGAGACCGAGTTCGACCTCGGCGAAGGCCTGAAGCTCGTCCTCGTCGAGGCGCCGACCGACTCGGAGTACGACCTCGACCACGTCGCGCTGTATTCCTCGGACCCCAGGGAGACCGCCGAGGCATACGAGCGTTTCGGGTTCGATGCCGCGCCGCCTTCGCCCGACGGTCACCCGCGGGTCGAGGTCGGCGGCGCGTACGTCGAGTTCCATCCCGGCAATCCGGGCAATCCCGAGCAGCCGCTGCTCAACCACCTCGCCGTCCTCGTCGACTCGGTCGACGAGCACATCGCCGAAGCGGAGGAGATGGGCGTCGTCGACAACGTCGTCGACGCGGCGAACACGCGCGCGGTCTTCGTCTGGGGCCCGGAGCGCGTGCGCATCGAGTACGTCGAGCACAAGCCGGAATTCGCGCTGACCTGAGGATCGCCGGCGCCGGGATGGCCGGGCTCTGCGCGGCGGCATATGCGCGCGAGCTCGGTGGGTCTCCGGTCGTCTACGAAAAAGGGACGCGGGCGGGCGGCTCGATGCTCCTCTCGAGCTGCGTGATCTGGCGCTTTCGCGAGTGGGACGACTTCCGCGCCGAATGTCCGACCGGGGACGAGCGTCTGCAGCGCGTCGTCTGGGAACGGCTCGACGACGGCATCGGCTGGCTCGAGTCGCTCGGCGCGCCGGTCGTGAAGCACGAGACCGGGAACCCGCGCACGACGGGCAAGCGCTTCGATCCGCGCGGCCTGACGAAGGCGCTCGTGCGCGCGGCCGGCGACGTGCGTCTCGGCGAGACGACGGACGACCCCACGATCCTCGCCACGGGCGGCTTCCAGGGCGACCGCGAGCTCGTGCGCGAGCACATCCATCCCGGCGGCGAGCTGCGCCTGCGCGCGAACCCGTGGAGCACAGGCGACGGCATGCGCCACGCGCTCGA
>JBKOVW010000385.1:0-6919 GCA_046724095.1 Actinomycetota bacterium
GGTATAGCGCGAGCGCGGGAATCGAGGTGATGAACGTGATGAGGAAGAGCACGCCGAAGATGTGCGCCCGCTTTTGATCGGCTGCCACTGCAAACCCCTTTCGCCCCGGTGGTTCCTTGCTGCCGAGCGAGAATGGTCTCCACCCTTGGCGACGGGCTGTCAACGCGAGCCAAAGGAGGACGAAGTGCACGGCATCAGGCACGCCCTGCGGAACTTCACTGCGACCGCCGTCAAAGAGCATCTGCGCTCCCAGCTCGAGGACACCGGCGGCGCGCCGAACCTGACACAGAAGGAGATCGAGCTCGTGCGCTACGTCCGCGACGAGTCCGTGAGGTTGGACGCCGCCGTTTCTCGCGGGCCCGATGAGGTGAGCTAGTCGGGCGGCGCAGCGGCGGCTGGTGCCGCGCTCGGTAGCGCAGTCACCGCGAGCACGATGAACCGACACCGGCAAGCAGGAGCGCGACTCCGACGAGGAGGCTGAAGAGCGACAGCGCCGACGCCATGTAGCTGACGTTCAGGGCTGTCGCAAGGCCCGTCTCACTCACCCAGATGTTGCGAGCACCGTTTTCGACGGGCTGGTTCGTTGCCGGGTCGACTTCGGCGTGTTGCGGATTGTTCGTCCCGCCGCCCGACGCGAGCTCGGACTGCGGCGAAGCAGCGTGCGCGCGTGCCGCTGTCGATCGCCTTGCCGGCAACGTCGCAGGTGGGAAGATCGATGTTCTTCAGCCCTGCCTTGTTCACCTCGTCCTTGATGGCGGACGGCGACATGTCAGGCGTGCCGACGATCTTCTGCGCCTTCAACTCCTTCGTCACGGTGTGCTGCCCGTAGATTGCGAGCACGATCGTGCCGATCCCGAAGGCGATCAGGACCGCGCCGGCGACGATCCCGCCGATGCGGAAGACCCGACCCCCGTTCACGAGATCGAGCCTGCGAGCGCCATGCGAGCGGTCATCATCCCGGCCGGGTGATCAGCCGGCAACAGCTCGAAGCGGCCTTCTGCTGGGATCGCGAGGACCACGTTCCTCGCCGACCCGAGATGACGGAGTTTCGCCGCACCGTCCGCTTCCACCAGGCGCAGTGGCGCGAGCGACACGGTCACCCCGTCGGATCCCAGCCGATCGCGCCGAAGGGAAAGCCGTCCCGGCCCGTCGGCAGCCGCCTTCCGCTCGACTATGCGCGCGACACCGGCGCGAACTTCCTCACTCCCGCGGCGCTCGCAGCCGTGCACGAGCGGAACGCGGTGATCGAGCCGAACCAAAGCGTCGACCACCAGCGGCTCTGGGCGGACCTGCTGTGGTCGCCGGCGCTCGCCTTCAACCTCTTCGGCGACCTCGCGGCCGAGCTCGAGCTCGCCGAGCGCGTGGTGCGTTCCTGGTGGCCGGACGCGCCCGGCCGCGTGGTCGAGGTCCGCTTTGCCCACTCGCCGGGCTGGCTCGACCCCGCGTACCTGAACAGCCTCCGAGCGTTCGACGCCGCGTTCGTGCTCGAGGGCGGCATCGTCGCGGTCGACGTGAAGTACCACGAGCGGGCGAAGGCCGAGACCCCGAAACCGGAGAACCTCGCGCGCTACACCGAGGTCGCGCAGCGGTCAGGCGCATTCGCCGACGGCGCGATCGACGCCGTCAAGGGGAGGTCGGATCTCGCCGTTCTGTGGCTCGAGCACCTGCTCCTGCACTCGATGCTCCAGCACGAGAGCGGCGCCTGGCGCTGGGGACGCTACGTCGTCCTCCACCCCGCAGGGAACTCAGACATGGCAGACATGGCCAGCCGCTACCGGACGCTCCTCGCCGACGATTCGACGTTCGCGACGCTGACGCTCGAGGACATCCTCGATTCCGGCATGCTCCCCGCCGGGCTAGCCTTGCGCGAGCGCTACGTGCCGACATGAGCATGCAGCCCCGCATTCACGTGATCACCCTCGGCGTCGCCGACCTCGAGCGGTCGCTGTCGTTCTACCGCGCGCTCGGCTTCGAGTCCGACGGGCTCATCGGCACCGAGTTCCCGGGCGGGACGGCGGCCAGGTTCGAGCTCGAGGGCGGCCTGTTCCTCATGCTCTACGGCCGCGACGATCTCGAGCAGGACGCGAACACGACCTTCGACGCGCCGGGCCGAGGCGAGTTCAGCATCGGGCACCTCGTCCCCAGCCGCGGAGACGTCGACATCGTCCTCGCGCTCGCACAGAACGCCGGCGCGACGCTGACGGAAGAGCCACACGACCGGCCGTGGGGGATTTACTCCGGATACTTCCGCGATCCCGATGGACACCTCTGGGAAGTCATCTGGAACCCGCGTAGTGCCCCCGCTCTCGCGTAACCGCGGCCTGCGCGAGCTACAGGCGGTCGACGCGCAGGAGCTCGGGGACCCAGAAGCCTTCGACTCGACCGCGCCCCTCGAGCCAGCCAAGTAGCGCGAGCACCAGCGACGCGGTCACGACGATCCAGCCGCCGCCCCAGTTCAGCCGGTACGCGCGCTCGCCGATCAGCCAGAGGATCACGACCGTCAGCACGGCGAGCGGAATGAAGAACGTCTCTGCTGCAGCGATCGGCTGCCGCAGCCAGGCGGCGGCGAGACGGATCCCGAGCAGGACGCACGCCACGGCGAACCAGGAGACGGGAGTGAAGACCAGCGCGGAGCGGACGCGCTCCGGAAAGACGTGCCACGTCGGAAGCAGCAGCACGGCGAGATAGAGGACGACAGCTCCTACAGCCGCAAGCCGCAGCGCGACGCGATCGCCGGGCAGGCGTACATGGCGCCACCGGACGAGCGCGATCGCAATCAGCGCGCCCCCGAACGCGAGACCCAGCGCCGCGCCCGTCTGCAGCTCGTAGTCCGGAGATTGTGCGGACTCGGCAACCACCACGCCCTGAGTCGTGAGGTAGAGCGCGAACGCGGCCGCGAGCTCGAGCGGCGAAACCGGCAGGGGTACGATCGCCGCGAAGACGAGCGCGACCGCGAGCGCCGCGCAGATCGTGCCGAGAAATGTCCAGCCGACGAACGGGCCCAGCCAAGGCAGGAAGAGCGTCGAGGCGAAGCCCACTGCGGCCGCGCAGAGGACGATCGTGTCGAGCCGGGCCGGCCGCGACAGCCGGACGCGCACACCGAGCACCCGAGCCAGGAGGAGTACTGCCGCGGACGCGAGTCCCAACCATGCTCCGTACACGGCGTCGCCGTACGGCGCGAGCGCCGACAGAACCCCTGCCGAGAACAGCAGCGGAACCGGCGCCAGGAGCGGAAACTCGGGCGTCCAGAGCGCAGCCGCCGTCGCAACGACGGCGCCGGCCGACTCGAGCGCGGACTCGGAGGCGTGCGCCGGCTGCGAGTGCACCCACGGGAGCGTGAACGCGACGAGCAGGCCGACGATCGCGAACGCCATTGCGACCAGGCGCACCGAGACGCTCCACCTCAGCTCGTCCCAGCGCAGCGCGAGCGCGCCGACGACGGCGGCGGCGCCGGCCGTGATGCCGAGGTAGGCGCCGTATGCCATCCGATAGCGCACCGGCACATCGACCGCGGCCTCGTAGTAGTGCCGCTGGTCCCAGGTGAGGACCGCCACGGCCGCGGCGCCGTAGCCGACGAACAGCGCGCACCGGCCGAGCGGCAGCCCAGCGCCGAGCTGCGGGCGTACGAGGCCGGCCGCCGATCCGACGGCGACCACGATGGCGAAGAGCGCCGTCGCGTAGCCGAAGCTCGTCCAGCCGTCGATGGCGAAATCGCCGAGCGACAGGAACGGTCCGAGGTGCCCCGCTCGCCTCGCGTCCTGCCACGGCAGGTAGAGGCTCGCGAGGAACGCCAGCCCGCTCACCGTCAGAAGCAGCAGAGGCCAGCGCCGCACGGCCCGCAAACCTAGCGCCAAGTAAGGAAATTTGGCGCGAGCGGAGTAAAGTCAGACAGTTCGCCCACCACGGGGGGATCGATTGGCGACGCGAGACGTCGAACGCCGAGCTTTAGATGACGAACGCCTCTTCAGCGACGGGATCGTCGAGGCGTCGTCCACGCTACTCGGCTCGCTGGACGTCGACGCGATGCTGCCGGAGATCCTCGAGCTCGCAAGCCGGACCCTCGCCGCCGACGCACACGCGCTCTGGCGCAAGGACGCGACGGACGGATCGTGGAGCGTGGCTGCATACGCGGGCCTTTCCGAGTCGTACGTCGAAAGCGCAACCGCGGCGATCCGCGGACAGGGCGATGCCGTGCTGCTCGAGGAGCCGCTGGTCGCCGAGGACATCGCGACCGCCGACTGGATCGGGCCGGCGCACCGGCGTGCACACGCTGAGGCCGGAACGCGGGCGATGCTCGTCGCCGGCCTGGAGTACGCCGACCGCGTCGTCGGCACGCTCGTCTTCTACTACCACCACACGCGTCGGTTCACGGAGGCCGAGAAGAATGCGGCCTCGCTGCTGGCGAACATCGCCGCGGCGGCGATCGGCACCGCCGAGCTG
Organism: Actinomycetota bacterium; assembly: GCA_046724095.1. Taxonomy (GTDB): domain Bacteria; phylum Actinomycetota; class Thermoleophilia; order Gaiellales; family Gaiellaceae; genus 3-1-20CM-4-69-9. Next base: position 4,441 of record JBKOVW010000385.1, read on the forward strand.
TACGAGACCCAGCGCCGGTCGGCCGAGGCCGAGCGCTTCGTAGCGCAGGCGAGCGAGCTGCTGGCGTCGTCGCTCGAGTACGAGCGGACGCTGGCGAACGTGGCCGCGCTCGCGGTGCCCGCATTCGCCGACTGGTGCGCGATCGACATGGTCGAGCCCGACGGGTCGCTGAGCCGGCTGGCAATCGCCCACGTCGATCCCGGGAAGGTGCAGCTCGCGAACGAGCTCGCCGAGAGCTACCCGCCGGACCCGGATGTGCCGTACGGCGTCCCGAACGTCATCCGCACCAGGCAACCCGAGCTCTTCGCGGAGATCAGCGACGAGCTGCTCGTCGAGGCGACGGCGGAGTCGCCGGAGCTGCTCCAGCTGCTGCGCGAGCTCGGCCTGCGGTCCTCCATGTGCGTACCGCTCGTCGCACGCGACCGCGCGCTCGGCGCGATCACCTTCATCGCCGCCGAGAGCGGCCGCCGCTACGACGAGCGCGACCTCGTCACGGCGGCGGATCTCGCGCGCCGCGCGGCGACGGCCGTCGACAACGCACTGCTCTTCCGGGAGACCCAGGCCGCGCGCCGCGAGGCGCTCGAGTCGCTCGCCGTCGTCGACGCGATCTTCGGCGCGGCGCCCGTCGGGCTCGCGTTCATGGACACGAACTTCCACTACGTCCGCGTGAACGACGCGCTGGCCACGATCAACGGTCTCCCCGCCGAGGAGCATCTCGGGCGCTCGCTGCGAGACGTGCTGGGCGACGGGCTCGCCCGCACCATCGAGCCGTACCACCGCCACGTGCTCGACACGGGCGAGCCGATCCTCGATCTCGCGGTCGAAGGGCGCACGGCGGCCGCACCCGACGACACGCGGAACTGGCTCGTCAGCTACTACCCCGTACGCGATGGGACGGACCAGGTGATCGGCGTCGGCGTCGTGATCACCGACGTCACCGAGCGCGAGCGCGCACGTGCAGCCGCCGAAGCCGCCGGAGCGCGGCTGAGCGTGCTCGCCGAGGCCAGCCAACAGCTCGCCGGCAGCCTCGACTACGAGGGGACGCTCGCGAGCCTGGCGAGGCTGCTCGTGCCGCGCTTCGCGGACTGGTACGCGGTCGACGTCGCCGACGGCGGCCGTTTCCGGCGGATTGCCGTCGTCCACAAGGACCCGTCCAAGGAGGAATGGGCGAAGAAGTCGATGGAGCTGTTCGCGCCGCTGCCGTCCGAGCTCGAGGGAACGGCGCGGGTCGCGCGCACGGGCGAAGCCGTCCTCTACCGCAAGATCACCGAGGAGCTGCTCGCCGCCTCGACGCTGAGCGAGGAGCACCACGAGGTGCTGCGGCAGCTCGGGATGGAATCGGCGATGTGCGTGCCCCTCACCGCCGGCGGCCGGACGTTCGGCGCACTCATGCTCGTGTCGGCCGACCCGGAGCGGCTGTTCGAGGAGGAGGACCTCGATTTCGCGAAGCACCTCGGGCGTCGTGCGGCTGTCGCCGTCGACAACGCCCGCCTCTACCGGCAGGTGGAGCGCCGCGCGCGCGCCGCCCTGGTCGTGCAGCACGTCGCGGACGGCGTGCTGCTCGTGAACACCGAGGGCGAGATCCGCCTCTGGAACCCGGCCGCCGAGCGGCTCACCGGCGTCCCGGCGTCCGAGGCGCTCGGGCGGCCGGCCGCGGAGCTCTTCGTCGACTGGGCGTCGATCGCCGACCTGGCAGAAAGCGACGAGCACCGCCCGGTGACGCAGGCGGTGAACGTGAACGGCCGCGAGCTGTGGCTCTCGATCACCGCCGTTGGATTCGGCGACGGGAGCGTCTTTGCGCTCCGCGACCTCACCGAGGAACGCGCGGTCGAGGCGCTCAAGTCCGACTTCGTGTCGACGATCTCACACGAGCTGCGCACGCCGCTCGCCGCGATCTACGGTGCGGCGCTCACGCTGCGCCGCGAGGACGTGATCCTCGGCGAGCCGCAGCGCACGGGCCTGCTGGAGGTGATCGCAAGCGAGTCCGACCGCCTGGCGCGCATCGTCAACGACGTGCTGTGGGTGAGCCGGCTCGAGTCCGACCGCCTGCGCACGACGATCGAGCCGTGCGACGCGGTGGAGATCGCGCGCAACGTCGTCGACGCCGCCCGTCAGTACATCCCGTCGAGCATCAAGCTCTCGCTCACGACGCCGGCGGGCGCCGTGCCGCCGGTCGCGGCCGACTCCGACAAGATCCGCCAGGTGCTGACGAACCTCGTCGAGAACGCGGTCAAGTACTCGCCCGACGGCGGTCGTGTGACAGTCGAGGTCGTGACCGTCGGGCCGCGCCTGCGCTTCGCGGTGAGCGACGAGGGGCTCGGCGTCCCGCCCGCGGAGCACCGCAGGATCTTCGAGAAGTTCTACCGGCTCGACCCCGACCTGACCCGCGGCGTCGGCGGCACCGGGCTCGGCCTCTTCATCAGCCGCGAGCTGCTCGAGCGGATGGGCGGCCGCATCTGGGTCGAGTCGAGCGGCGCAG